>NZ_JBFBAM010000021.1:0-130785 GCF_040682195.1 Kutzneria sp. NPDC051319
CCCGTGCTACCCGCAAGAAGAGCACGAAGACCACGAGCCGCACGACCACAGGTCGGAAGACAACCAAGACCCAAGCCACACGTTAAAACTCAAGGACGCCTTACCCTCGTTCAACGCGGGTAAGGCGTCCTTCCCTGCATAAGGAGGGGCCTTTGAAGAGCGGGGTCAGCGCCAGCTGGGGAGCCAGAGTTCGGCCTGCCACTGGGCGGCGCTGATCGGGACCCCGTTCAGGATCGGCCACAGCCAGACGAAGTTGGCCACCACCAGTCCCGTGTAGATGGCCACCACCAGCAACCCCGTGCCCCGCCGCTCGGCCCCGGCACGGGCCCGGCCGAGGATGTCGCCGCAGGCCAAGACCAGGCCCAGCACCAGGAACGGCGCCATGGGCGTGACGTAGAAGAAGAACATCTGCCGGTCGATGTTGACGAACCACGGCAGCAGGCCGGCCATGTAGCCGACCATCACGGCGGCGTGGCGCCAGTCGAACTTGATGATGGCCCGCCACAGCGACCAGCCGATCATCGGGAAGGCCAGCCACCACATCGCCGGCGTGCCGACCAGCATCTGGGCGCTGACGCACTCCGAAGCGCCGCAGCCGGCGGCCAGCGGGCTGGGCGACTGCTCGATGTAGTAGAGCATCGGCCGCAGGCCCATGGGCCACGTCCACGGCTTCGACTCCCACGGATGGGTGCCGACCCCGGGCGCGCCGGTGATCAGGTTGGCGTGGAAGTGCAGCACGTTGCCTTCGTAGAAGAAGAACGACTGGAAGGCGTTGGGCAGCCAGCTGGAGACGGCGACCGTGTTGCCGGCGGCGTTCCGGTCGACGCCGGTCTCGCTGCCGAACCAGGCCCACCAGGACGCGAAGTACACGGCCACCGAGATCACGACGATGGCCCACAGCGCCGGCAGCACGTCACGCACGATCGCGCCGGCCCACGGCCGCTCGACCCCGGCCGCCCGCCGCGCGGTCGCGTCCCAGATCACCGACAGCAGGCCGAAAGCGACGATGTAGTAGATGCCGTTCCACTTGACGCCGCAGGCCAGCCCCAGCGAGATGCCACAGGCGAAGCGCCACCAGCGGAACCCGAGCCGCGGCCCGAACTCGGACGCGTTGACCCAGCCCTCGGACACCGCGACGGCCAGCCGACCCCGCACCACGTCCCGGTCGACCAGCAGGCAACCGAAGGCCACGACCACGAACAGCGCGCCGAAGATGTCCAGCATGCCCAGCCGCGACTGCACGTGGCTGACGCCGTCGCAGATCAGCAGCACGCCGGCCAGCGCGCCCAGCATGGTCGAGCGGGTCAGGCGCCGTCCGATCCGGACGATCAGGAAGATGCACAGCGTGCCGGCGATGGCCGAGGAGAACCGCCAGCCCCAGCCGTCGTAGCCGAACAGCCACTCGCCGACCGCGATCAGGTACTTGCCGACCGGCGGGTGCACCACCAGCTCGTAGCCGGGGTTGTCCTCGTAGCCGCCGTTGCGCAGCATCTGCCACGCCTGCGGCACGTAGTGCTTCTCGTCGAACACGGGCGTGCCGCGGTCGGTCGGCGACCCCAGGTCCCAGAACCGGATCAGGGCGCCGAGCAGCGTGACGCTGAGCGTGACCAGCCACCCGCGGACAGTGTCCGTCGGCCGCCAGACGGCGAGGCGTTCCAGTGGCCCGGCGGTGGACGGCTGCGTCGCCGGCGGCAGCTCGCCGACGTCCACCACGCCGTCGGGCTCGGGTTCGGTCCGCTCCACGATGGTCGTCACGGGGGTCGATCGTAGGGTGAGTGGCGTGAATACCGTATCGGGCACCGGCCGTCTGCTGTTGGCGGCGACGCCCCTGGGCAACCTCGGCGACGCCACCCAGCGTCTGGTGGATGCCCTGGCCACGGCCGATCTGGTGGCCGCGGAGGACACCCGCAAGCTGCGTTCGCTGGCCGCCGGCCTGGGGGTCAAGCCCGCCGGCAAGGTCGTCAGTTTCTACGACGCGGTGGAGACCGCCCGGCTGCCCGGGCTGGTCAAGGCGGTCGCTTCCGGACAAACGGTGTTGCTGGTGACCGACGCCGGCATGCCGAGCGTGTCCGACCCCGGCTACCGCCTGGTCGCCGCCTGCGTGGCCGAGGACCTGCCGATCACCTGCCTGCCCGGCCCGTCGGCGGTGGTCACCGCGCTGGCCCTGTCCGGGGTGCCGGTCGACCGGTTCTGCTTCGACGGCTTCCCGCCGCGCAAGCCGGGGGAGCGCCGCAAGTGGCTGGCCACGCTGGCCGCCGAGACCCGGGCCTGCGTCATCTTCGAATCACCGCATCGGGTGGCGGCGACGCTGGCCGACGCCGTCGAGGTGCTGGGCGCGGACCGCCGGGGCGCGGTCTGCCGCCAGCTCACCAAGTCCGACGAGCAGGTCCGGCGGGGCACCCTGGCCGAGCTGGCCGAGTGGGCCGCCGGCGGGGTCGGCGGCGAGGTCACGGTGGTGTTCGCCGGGGCCGAGCCGGTCGTCGTGGACGTCACCGACGTGGCCGACCTGGTGCCGGCGGTGCAGGAGCGGGTGGCCGCTGGACAACGCCTCAAGGATGTGGTTGCCGAGGTCGCGGCGGGTGCCGGCGTCAGCAAGAAGGCGCTGTACGACAGTGTGGTCGCGGCCAAGAAGTAATCAGTCGGGGCGTCCCCGTACCCTTACGCCCATGAGTGCCTCCGTGCTGACGGCGGTGGCCTGGCCCTACGCCAACGGCCCCCGTCACATCGGCCATGTCTCCGGTATCGGTGTCCCCTCCGACCTGTTCGCCCGCTACATGCGAATGTCCGGCCATGACGTGCTCATGGTCTCCGGCAGCGACGAGCACGGCACCCCGATCCTGGTCCAGGCCGACAAGGAGGGCCTGACGCCGCAGCAGACCGCGGACAAGTACCACCGTGTCGTCGCGGAGGACATGCGCGCCCTCGGCGTGACCTACGACCTCTACACGCGCACCACCACGCGCAACCACTACGACGTGGTGCAGCAGATCTTCCTGGCGCTCAACGACAACGGCTACATCCTGCCGAAGACCACGACCGGCGCGGTCAGCCCGTCCACCGGCCGCACCCTGCCCGACCGCTACATCGAGGGCACCTGCCCGATCTGCGGCTACGACGGCGCGCGCGGCGACCAGTGCGACAACTGCGGCAACCAGCTCGACGCCGCCGACCTGATCAACCCCAAGTCGCGGATCAACGGCGAGAAGCCCAAGTTCGTCGAGACCGAGCACCTGTTCCTGGACCTGCCGGCGTTCACCCGCACGCTGGGCGAGTGGCTGGGGTCCAAGACCGACTGGCGCCCCAACGTCGTCAACTTCACCAAGAACCTGGTCGACGACATGCGCCCGCGGGCCATCACCCGCGACCTGGACTGGGGCGTGCCGATCCCGCTGGACGGCTGGCGCGACCAGGGCCTCAAGCGGTTCTACGTGTGGTTCGACGCCGTCATCGGCTACTTCTCGGCCAGCGTGGAGTGGGCCCGGCGCAGCGGCGACCCGGACGCGTGGAAGCGTTTCTGGACCGACCCCGAGACGCCGATCGTGCACTTCATGGGCAAGGACAACATCACCTTCCACGCCCAGATCTGGCCCGCGCTGCTGATGGGGCACAACGGGGCCGGCGACAAGGGCGGCAAGCCCGGGCCGTACGGCACGCTCAACCTGCCCACGGAGATCGCCTCCAGCGAGTTCCTCACCATGAGCGGCTCCAAGTTCTCCACCTCGCGGGGCCGGGTCATCTACGTGCGGGACTTCCTGGCCGAGTTCGGCCCGGACGCGTTGCGCTACTTCATCTCCGCCGCCGGCCCCGAGACCCAGGACGTGGACTTCACCTGGGACGAGTTCGTCCGGCGGATCAACTTCGAGCTGGCCAACGAGTGGGGCAACCTGGTCAACCGCTCGGTCTCGATGGCGCACAAGAACGTCGGGGCCGTGCCGGCGCCGACCGCGCCCACCCAGGCCGACGAGGACCTGAAGACGCTGTCCAAGGCCGCCTTCGACACCGTGGGCGCCCACCTGCGGCACTCACGCTTCCGCGCCGGCATCGGCGAGGCGATGCGGGTGGTGTCGGCGGCCAACAAGTACCTGTCCGACCAGGAGCCGTGGAAGCTCAAGGACGACCCGGCCCGCCGCGACACGGTGCTGCACACCGCGTTGCAGGTGGTCAAGGACGCCAACACGCTGCTCACGCCGTTCCTGCCGCACTCCGCGCAGAAGATCCACGAGCTGCTGGGCGGCACCGGCCTGTGGGCCTCGCAGCCGGAGATGCGCGAGGTCACGGACCTGGACGACCCGTCGCGCGAGTACCCGGTGCTGACCGGTGACTACACGACCGAGCAGGCCAAGTGGGAGTCCACGCCGATCGAGGTCGGCGTGCCGCTGAGCAAGCCGACGCCGTTGTTCGCCAAGCTCGACCCGGAGCTGGGCGAGACCGGTCCGGAGTGGGCTCCGATCGAGAAGTGACACCACGCTGTGCCTAATTCACGTCGGGGCGAGCGGCCGCCGATGCCGGAGCGTCTTCCGGTGTCGGCGGTCGACGCCCACACTCATCTGGAAGCCTGTGGCGCCAAGGATTCCGCCGATGTCCGGTCCATGATGGACCGTGCCGAGGCGGCGGGCATCGGCCACGCGATCACCGTCGCCGATGACATGGCCGCCGCACGCTGGGCCGTCGAAGCGTCCACTTGGGACGATCGCGTTTTCGCCGCCGTCGCCCTGCATCCCACGCGTACCAAGGACTTCGGCGACGCCGAGCGGGACGAGTTGGCCGCGCTGGCCGCGCACCCGCGGGTGGTGGCGATCGGCGAGACCGGTTTGGACTACTACTGGGACTACGCCCCGCACGATGCCCAGCAGGACGCTTTCCGTTGGCACATCGAGCTTTCCAAGCGCCTGGGCAAGCCGCTGATGATCCACGACCGGGACGCGCACGAGGACGTGATGCGCATCCTGGACGAGGAGGGCGCCCCGGAGACCGTGGTGTTCCACAGCTTTTCCGGCGACGCGGATCTGGCGCGACGCTGCGTGGCCAATGGTTACGTGCTGTCGTTCTCGGGCACGGTCACGTTCCGCAACGCGAAACCGTTGCGGGACGCGGCAATGGTTGTCCCCCTACAACAGTTGCTTGTGGAGACCGACGCGCCTTTCCTGACGCCGCACCCGTTCCGGGGTCGTCCGAACGAGCCGTACTGCGCCGCGTACACGCTCCGTGAGCTCGCTGATCTACGGGGAGTGCACGTCGGTGAGTTGGCAACAATCGTCACCGCAACGGTGAACCGAGTCTTCGGCCTGGGCGTATGACGGTGTGTACGGAGAAAGAATCACCCTGTGGTGTGACTGGAGACACAACAACCCCGGGAATGTTTGCTCACACGCTCGACCTCCGTTACGGTCCCGTGATCGGTGGGTCGGACAGCGATGTCCAACCACCGGCCCGCAGTCAGGTCGGCGTTCGTCGGGGACAGCCGGGGCCCGCGAGGGACCAGCTGGACGGCGTTGACTACGGGACGACAGACAAGGCAAGTCGGAGCACGAGACCCGAGTGAAGCGAGGAGAAGTACCAGCGGCTGACGTCGGCTAGGCGAGACCAGCCGCGGAACTCTTCGCGGATCATCGGCTTTTCGGAGGTAACGACCCCGTGACTGGGACCGGTAGGCACCGTAGACCGCGCGCGTCCGAGGAAGCGCCGACTCAGGCGCAGAGCGCTCAGAGCTTCTGGGCACCCCACACCGGGGTGGCCGTGGCCGAGCGCCAGTCCTCAGGCTGGACCGCAGTGCGGCCGGACCTCGACTGGGACTGGGACTGGGAGGCCGAGCTCGAGTCCACCCGCCAGTTCGTGCCCGGCGGGGCGTACGTCTCCACCCAGGACGTGATGGACGTCCTCGGGCCGGACGCCCAGGACATCCTCAACTCCGTCAACATGGAGCTCGACCAGCTGCTCGAGCTGATGAACGCCAAGACCACGGTCTTGCCGATCATCCGTGACGACGCCGGTCCCCTCACCGAGGGCCTGGGCCAGTGCTGGGAAGAGCTCGAAGAGGGCCTCCAGGACGCCAACCTCGTCCCCGAGCCGCTGCGCAAGACGGTCGTCAAGACCGATCTCGAAGCCAAGTCGCCGTGGAAGCGCCGGTTCATCAAGGCCGCCGTCATGGCCACCCTGGTCAGCCTGGCCGGTGGCGGCGCCACCGCGCTGGCCATGGACAAGGCCGTCACCGTCGATGTCGACGGCCACGAGATGACCGTGCACACGTACTCCGGCACCGTCGGCGACGTGCTGGCCAAGCAGGGCCTGTCCGCCGGCGCGCACGACTCGTTGATGCCCTCGGCCAACTCCTCCATCGCCGACGGCGGCAAGATCGTCCTGCAGCGCGGCCGCACCATGACCGTGTCCGTGGACGGTGTGTCCAAGACCCAGTGGGTCAAGGCCCAGAACGTCGCCGACGCGCTGCGCGAGATGGGCGTCAAGACCGAGAACGCCAAGCTCTCGGTCGACCCGTCCAAGCAGATCCCGCTCAGCGGGATGTCGATGGACGTCAAGACGGCCAAGACCGTCACCATCAGCGACGGCGGCAACGCCCCCAAGCAGCTCACCACCTACGCGGTGACCATCCAGGAGCTGCTCAAGTCCCTGAACATCTCCCTGGGCGCGGACGACAACGTCGCTCCGGCCTCGGACACCAAGCTGGCCAGCGGCGCCCAGATCACCGTCAGCCGCAACGGCGTCACGGTGGTCCAGGAGAACCAGGACATCCAGCCGACGACGCAGATCGTCAACGACCCGACCCTCGACGAGGGCGTCACCCAGGTCATGGACCCGGGCGTGGTCGGCAAGCAGAACGTGACCTACCGGGTCACCATGCACAACGGCAAGCAGACCGACAAGCAGCAGATCGGCGTGCAGGTCATCACGCCGATGAAGCCGAAGGTCGTCAAGAACGGCACCAAGGCGCTGCCGGGCGACGAGATCTGGGACCGCATCGCGGTGTGCGAGTCCAGCAGCAACTGGCACGCCAACACCGGCAACGGCTACTACGGCGGGCTGCAGTTCAACAACCCGACCTGGCTGTCCAACGGTGGCGGGCAGTACGCCCCGCGGGCCGACCTGGCCACCCGTGAGCAGCAGATCGCCATCGCCAACCGCGTGCGGGCGGCCCGTGGCCTGCAGCCGTGGCAGTGCGCCGGCGAGCTCGGCCTGACCTGAGCCTAGAATCTCGCTTCGTGCCCGAACTGCTGGGACCCGTCGAGGTCCGCGCCCTTGCCCAGGAGTTGGACGTCCGTCCGACCAAGAAGCTGGGCCAGAACTTCGTGCACGACACCAACACCGTGCGGCGCATCGTCGCCGTCTCCGGTGTCACCGCCGATGACGTCGCCCTCGAGGTCGGTCCCGGCCTCGGGTCCTTGACCCTGGCGCTGCTGCCCGTGTGCCAGGCCGTCGTCGCCGTCGAGATCGATCCGGTGTTGGCCGCCCGGCTCCCCGCGACCGCCGCCGAGTTCGCCCCCGACTTCGCGTCCCGGCTCACCGTCGTCGGCGCCGATGCCATGCGGGTCACCGCCGACCAGCTCGGCGCCGCCCCCACGGCCTTGGTCGCCAACCTGCCGTACAACGTCTCCGTGCCGATCATCCTGCACCTGCTGGCCGAGCTGCCGTCCCTGCGGACCGGGCTCGTCATGGTCCAGTCCGAGGTCGCCGACCGCATGGCCGCCGGTCCCGGCAGTCGGGTCTACGGGGTTCCCAGCGTCAAGCTCGCTTGGTACGCCTCCGCCCGCCGCGCCGGTCCTGTGCCCCGCTCCGTCTTCTGGCCCGTGCCCAACGTCGACTCCGCCCTCGTCGCCTTCACCCGCCGCGAGGCCCCGTCCTCCGTGTCACGCGAGGCCCTCTTCACCCTCGTCGACGCCGCCTTCGCCCAGCGCCGCAAGACCCTCCGCGCCGCCCTCGCCGGCTGGGCCGGCTCCGCCGACCGCGCCGGCCAGCTCCTCACCGCCGCCGGCGTCGACCCCTCCCTGCGTGGCGAGCAACTCGGCATCGCCGACTTCGTCCGCGTAGCCGAAGCCGCCGCCGCGTAGTTTCCCCACGTCTGGGGCCAACACCCGCTCCCGCCGGCTTCTTTCCCGCCACCCCGTGACTTTCGCCTGGCCTATCGCCGCCACCCTGGGAACGATCTTGAAAACGGACGCCCTGTGGATAACTTGCCGGGTTGTGGATAACCCTGGGTGCCGGGGAACCTACCGTGAGATACGTCGCGAACCGAGCAATCATCGGGCATCGGTGTGACTTACCGAACGATCCGTGGTTCTTCCTGGGCATGGCTTGATTTTCCACATACCGGTCAGGTGTACTGCTACTTGCATCCATCCCGAGCGGCCGAGAGACCTGGATCGACGAAGCCGCAGCAACCACCCGACCCCGGGCAGGTGCTACCGCCAGGACCGATGGAGGACGTCATGGACCTCGCCCGAGTGTGCGCAGCTCTGCTGCTCACCCGCCGTCGAGTCGTCGATCAGTGCCGCCGCACCGCCACGGGCTGTCAGGCCGGCCGGTAACACCCTACCCGCCGCTGCTGTCGGTTCACCCTTAATCGCCCCGTCCGGTTAGGACGGTCCAAAAAGGACGGTCATACGCGCGCCATGAGCGCGCGTGGCCGCGCGTGCCGTGGAGCATAAAGTGATCACTGTCGACAATCTGGTCAAATCCTTCCCCAGTCGCAGCGGCGCGGTGCGCGCGCTGGACGGCGTCACCCTTGAGGTCCAGGCCGGCGCGGTGTGCGGCGTCGTGGGCCCGAGCGGCTCCGGCAAGTCGACCCTGGCCCGCTGCATCGCCCTGCTGGAGCGACCGGACAGCGGGGCGATCCGCGTCGACGGAACCGACCTCGTCACGCTGGACGGCAACCGGCTGCGCGCGGCGCGGCGGCAGATCGGTGTTGTGCCGCAAGGGGATTCCCTGCTGCGTCAGCGCACGGCGGCGGGCAATGTGGCGCTGCCGTTGGAAACCGCGGGTGTTGACGGCCCGACGCGGCGTCGTCGCGTGGGCGAACTGCTCGATCTGGTCGGCCTGACGGACAAGGCCGCGTCGTACCCGGACCAGCTCTCCGGCGGGCAGCGCCAACGCATCGCGGTCGCCCGCGCGCTGGCCGCGAACCCGGCGGTGCTGCTGGCCGATGAACCCACCTCGGCGCTGGACCCGGAGACCACCGGCTCCGTGCTCACCGTTCTCGACCGGGCCCGAGCGGAGCTCGGAGTCACGGTTGTTGTTGTCACACACGACATGGCGGTCGTCCGCCGGATCTGCGACGACGTGGCGCTGCTCGACGGCGGCCGGATCGTGGAGAACGGCAAACTGCTCGACCTTGTGTCCGATGTGGACAGTCGTACCGCCAACGCGCTGCTGCCCGCGCTCGACCAGACCGACGGCGTCGCCGGCAACCACGACCGCGTCGCGGACGTGGTGCTGGTGGGCTTCGCCGCGGTGGGCGCGCTGCTGCCGGAGGCGTCCAACCGGTTCGGCGTCGACCTCGCCGTGCTCGGCGGCGGACTGACCCGTCTCGGCGAGACCCCGGTGGCCCGGTTCCGGCTGGGCCTGACCGGCGAACGGGCCGACTCCGCGCTCGAGTGGATCTCCGAGGCCGGCGCCCTCGTTCGACGGACCCCGAAGGGTCCGCAGGGAGTCGCTGCGTGAGACCGACCACTCCGTGGTCCGATGTGTTCGACCTGCTCCACCCCGCGCTCGGCCAGACGCTGTACATGGTCGGCGTGGCGACGTTGTTCGCCACGGCGCTCGGGATCCCGCTGGGCGTGCTGCTGCACGTGTCGGCGCCGGACGGCCTCAGACCCGTCCCGCTGCTGCACCGGATCCTGGGCACCGTGGTGGACTTCGGCCGATCGCTGCCGTTCATCGTGCTCATCGTGCTGCTGCAACAGGTTGTCACCCGCCCGCTGATCGGCACCTCGATCGGCCCGACCGCGGCCATCGTGCCGCTGGCCATCGGGGCGGTGCCGTTCCTCGGCCGACTCGTCCAGTCCGCGCTGCGTGAGGTGGACGCGACCGTCGTGGAGGCGGCCGTCACCACCGGCGCCACCCGGACCCGCATCGTGCGATCCGTGCTGCTGGGCGAATCCGCCCCGGCGCTGGTGTCCGCGGTCGGCGTCACCGCCGTCACCCTCGTCGGCTTCTCCGCCATGGCCGGGGTCGTCGGCGGCGAAGGCCTGGGCGACCTCGCCATTCGCTACGGCTACCAGCGCTATGACGACCGGGTTCTCTGGGCCACGGTGCTCGTGCTGGGCGCCCTCGCCATGCTCATCCAACTGCTGTTCGACGTGTCCTCGCGGTTGATCGACCGCCGTCGCCGCGTCACTGCCTGACATTCGAGGAACCACAGTCCCATGAAGCTCCGTGTTGCGCTCCTTGCTGCCCTCGTGACGGCCACCGCGGCCGCCTGCGGGACGGGCGGCGGCGCGGCCGCCGACCCGAACGCCCCGCTGATCGTCGGCGTCAGCCCCACCCCGCACGGCCAGATCCTGCAGTTCGTCGCCGACAAGCTGGCGCCGGCCAAGGGCCTCAAGATCCAGGTCAAGGAGTTCACCGACTACGTCACGCCGAACACCTCGTTGGTCGACAAGTCGCTGGACGCCAACTACTTCCAGCACCAGCCCTACCTCGCCGACTTCGAGCAGAGCCACGGCGTGCAGCTGTCCTGGGTGACGGCCGTGCACCTGGAGCCGCTCGGGCTGTACTCGAAGAAGGCGCACAAGCCGGCCGACCTGCCCGACGGCGCCAAGATCGGTGTGCCCAACGACACCAGCAACGAGGCGCGGGCGCTCAAGCTGCTGGCCGACAACGGCCTGCTCAAGCTCAAGCCCGGCACCGAGACGACTGCCACGCCGCGCGACGTGGCCGACAATCCGAAGCACCTTCAGTTCGTCGAGCTGGAGGCGGCCCAGCTGCCGCGCAGCCTCGAGGACACCGACGCCTCGATCGTCAACGGCAACTACGCGCTGTCGGCCGGCCTGGACACGAAGACCGCGGTGCTGATCGAGAAGGCCCAGGGCAACCCGAACGCGAACGGTCTGGTCACGCGACCCGAACTCGCAGGTGACAAGCGCGTCAAGGAGCTGGCCGAGCTGCTCAACTCCCCGCAGGTCAAGGACTACATCGAGCAGACGTTCCACGGTTCGGTCCTGCCGGCGTTCTAGCCAGCACAGCAACAGCCCGTAGGCTGGACGGGTGCTAGCCGTCGTACCGACACCAGTGACCGTCCGGGCCCCGGCGAAGGTCAACCTGCATCTGTCCGTGGGTGACCTCCGTGCCGACGGCTACCACGACCTGACGACGCTGTTCCAGTCGTTGTCGCTGACCGACGAGGTCACCGTGGCCGTCTCCGACGAGTCCGGGCTCGAGGTGCGGGGCGAGGGCGCGGAGGACGTGCCCACCGACGCGTCCAACCTGGTCTGGAAGGCCGTGCGGGCGCTGGCCGCGCACGTCGGCCGGGACCCGGACGAGCCCAAGCTGCGGATCACCATCAACAAGGGCATCCCGGTGGCCGGCGGCATGGCCGGCGGCAGCGCCGACGCCGCCGCCACCCTGATCGCCCTGGCCCACCTGTGGCGGCTGGAGATGGGCCGGGACGAGCTGTCCACCGTCGCCGCCGAGGTCGGCAGCGACGTGCCCTTCGTGCTCCAGGGCGGCGTCGCCCTGGGCACCGGGCGGGGCGAGCAGCTCGTGCCCGTGCTGTCCCGGCACACCTATCACTGGGTGATCGCCCTCGACGCCGGCGGCCTGTCCACCCCCGACGTGTTCCGCGAGCTGGACCGCCTCCGCGCCGACGGCAACCCGCCTCGCGTCGGTGCCGTCGAGCCCGTGCTGGAGGCCCTGTCCTCCGGCGATCCCAACCAGGTGGCGCTGCTGCTCGGCAACGACCTCCAGGCCGCCGCCGTCTCGCTGCGCCCCGGCCTGCGCCGCACGCTCCGGGCCGGCGTCAACGCCGGGGCCCTGGCCGGCATCGTCTCCGGCTCGGGGCCCACCTGCGCCTTTCTCTGCTCCGACGGCGACGCCGCCGTGCGGGTCGCCGCCGAGCTCTCCGGCGCCGGTGTGTGCCGGACCGTGCGCGTGGCCCAGGGCCCGGTCGCCGGCGCCCGCGTGATCACCGGCGACGACGCCGCCCGTCAGACCCCGCCCGAGGTGCACGCCTAGAAACCGGCGCAGATCGCGCTGGCGAACGGCCCGGTGCCGGTGGCGGTCTTGGCCTCCTTGCCGTTCACGGTGACCTTGCAGCTGACCGTGCCGCCGTTCTCGTCGGTCATCACGCTCAGTGTGCCGCCGGCCAGCACACCCTTGGCCTGCACCTCCTTGCGCCACGGCAGCTGTGTGACCGACTCCTGGTTGGTCGCGGAGTTGCCGCCGCCGAACGAGCTGTAGGTCACGGTGGCGGTCTTGGCGTCGCCGGTCACCTCGTAGGTGATCGTGGAGACGGCGTTCTGCTGGTCGTTGACGGTGCTGACGGCGGCGGTGAAGACGACCGCGTACAGGATGCAGATCACCAGGCCGACGGCCGACAGCGCGGTGCCGGCGATGGCCAGGCCGCGGTTGGTCGCCTGGCCGTTGCTTGCTCGGATCACGCCGAGGATCGACAGCACCAGGCCGACGATCACCAGCGGCCACGCCACGATGCCGATGATCGGGATGAAGCTGAGAACGAGGCCGACGAGGCCCAGGACGAAGCCCGCGGTGCCCAGCCCGTTGCGGGGCGGCTGCCCCTGCGGCTGGATATCGGTGGCCGGCGGCGGAAAGTACGGAGCGGACATGGTGCTCACTTTCGGTCATCTCGCACTGGTGCCAGACGCATCACCGGGGCCCGGTTCGTCGTTACGTACCCTTTTCGCGTGGCGAACCTGGTCAACCTCGAGTCCGTGAGCAAGTCCTATGGCGTGAAACCGCTGCTCGACGCCGTGTCCCTAGGCGTGAACGAGGGTGATCGAATCGGGGTCGTTGGTCTGAACGGCGGCGGGAAGACCACCCTTTTGGAGGTACTGACCGGGTTGGAGCCCCCAGATGAGGGCAGGGTCAGCCAGGCCAGGGACCTGCGGATGGCGGTGGTGACGCAGCGCACGGAGCTGATCGGCGACACGGTGCGCTCCGCGGTGCTGGATCCGCACGGGTACACCTCGGAGCACGAGTGGGCCTCGGACGCCCGGGTGCGGTCGATCATGGACGGCCTCGGCATCACGGCGCTGGGGCTGGACTCGCTGGTGGGGACGATGTCGGGTGGCGAGCGGCGCCGGGTGTCGCTGGCGGCGGCGCTGATCCGCGACCTCGACCTGCTGGTGCTGGACGAGCCGACCAACCACCTGGACGTCGAGGGCGTGCGGTGGCTGGCCGAGCACCTGCTGGCCCGGCGCGGCGCGCTGGTGGTCGTGACCCACGACCGCTGGTTCCTGGACATCGTCTGCACGCGGACCTGGGAGGTCGTCGGCGGCGCGGTCGAGCAGTACGAGGGCGGCTACGCGGACTGGATCTTCGCCCGCGCCGAGCGGGCCCGGCTGGCCGACACGCTGGAGGAGAAGCGCCGCAACCTGGCCCGCAAGGAGCTGGCCTGGCTGCGCCGGGGGGCGCCGGCACGGACGTCCAAGCCCCGGTACCGGATCGAGAACGCCGAGGCGATCATCTCGGACGTGCCGGAGCCGCGGGACAAGGTCGAGCTGATGGCCTTCGCCAAGCGCCGGCTGGGCAAGACGGTGATCGAGCTGGAGAACGTGTCGTTCTCTCTCGGCGACCGCACGCTGCTCGACGACGTGACGTGGCGGATCGGGCCGGGGGACCGGATCGGCTTGGTGGGCGTGAACGGATCGGGCAAGACGTCGCTGCTGCGGCTGCTGGCGGGCGACCGTGAGGCGGACAGCGGCAAGCGGATCCAGGGGCAGACGGTCCGGCTGGCCCACCTGACCCAGGAGCTGATCGACCTGCCGGGCGAGCTGCGGGTGCTGGAGGCGGTCGAGGAGGTCGCCCGGCGGGTGGTGCTGGGCAAGGTGGAGCTGAGCGCGTCGCAGCTGGCGGAGAAGTTCGGCTTCACCAAGGTCAAGCAGTGGACGCCGGTGTCGGACCTGTCCGGTGGCGAGCGGCGGCGGCTGCAGCTGGCCCGGCTGTTGATGGCCGAGCCCAACGTGCTGCTGCTCGACGAGCCGACCAACGACCTGGACATCGACACGTTGCAGCAGCTGGAGGACCTGCTCGACTCGTGGCCGGGCACGATGGTCGTGGTCTCGCACGACCGATACCTGATCGAACGTGTCTGCGACCAGGTGGTGGCGCTGTTCGGCGAGGGCGGTATCAGCGACCTGACCGGCGGCATCGAGGAGTACCTGCGCCGCCGCGACCAGCAGTTGGCGGCCGCCGCGGCCACGCAGGCCGTCGCCGCCGCGCCGAAGGTGAGCGACGCCGCCGAGCAGCGGGCCGCCCGCAAGGAGCTGTCACGGCTGGAGCGGCGGCTGGACACGCTGACCAAGAAGGAGGGGGAGCTGCACACCAAGCTGGCCGAGGCGGCGACCGATCCGGACCGGTTGCTGTCGCTGGACGCCGAGCTGCGGGCCGTGCTGGCCGAGAAGGGCGAGGTCGAGGAGCAGTGGATGCTCGCGGCCGACGCCGCCGAGTGACCCTCCGATGCAGGGAAGGACGCCTTACCTGCGTTGACCGAGGGTAAGGAGTCCTTCCCTGCATGAAAGCGGGCTCGACCGCATAGGCTCCGCGTTATGAGCAAGTTCGTCGATACGTTGCGCGCCACCGGGACCGGTGGTCGTGGCAAGGGGTTCATCACCGGCGAGCCGCACGCACCGCTGCGCCGGACGTGGGCCGAGGTGCACGTGACCGCGACCGAGTTGGCCGGCGGCCTGGTGGCGGGCGGCCTGCGTCCGGGCACCGCGGTCGCCGTGCTGGCCGCCGATCCGGCGGTGATCGCGCCGGCCGTGCAGGCGGTGTGGCTGGCCGGCGGCAGCGTGACCATGCTGCACCAGCCGACCCCGCGCACCGACCTCGGCGAATGGGCCCAGGACACCCTGCAGGTCCTCGGCATGATCGAGGCGGGCCTCGTCCTGCTGGGCAGCCCCTTCGACGCGCTGTCCGGCGTGCTGGACGAGCACGGGATCACCTACCGCAAGCTGACCGACCTGGCCGGCGAGGCGCTGACCGAGCCCGTGCCCGTCGACGAGGACGCGACCGCGCTGCTCCAGCTGACCAGCGGCTCGACGGCCGACCCCAAGGCGGTGCGGATCACGCACCGGAACCTGATGGCGAACATGACGGCGATGATCACCGCGTCCAAGTTCGACTTCGAGGTCGACACCATGGTGTCGTGGCTGCCGCTGTTCCACGACATGGGCATGGTCGGCTTCCTGACGCTGCCGATGACCTTCGGCATCGAACTGGTGAAGGTCAGCCCTGTGGAGTTCCTCGGCGGCCCGCTGCTGTGGTTCGACCTGATCAGCCGGTACCGCGGCACCGTCACCGCCGCGCCCAACTTCGCCTACGCCATCGCCGGCCGTCGACTGTCCTCTGTGGACGAAGAGGGCAAGTACGACCTGTCGCGGCTGCGGATCGCGCTGAACGGCGCGGAACCCATCGACGCCGCCGCGGTGAAGTCGTTCACCGACGCCGGCGCGCGCTTCGGTATGAACCCCGGATGTGTGCTCTGCGCCTACGGAATGGCCGAGACCACGCTCGGCGTCGCCTTCGCGGCCCCCGGTGACGGCATCACCATCGACACCATCGACGCCGACGAGCTGGAGGCCGGCAAGCGCGCCGTCCCTGCGACCGAAGGCAAGACCCGCGCCTTCCCGCTGCTCGGACATCCCTTGCCCGGCTTGGAAATCAAGATTGTCGACGAGAACGGTGACGCCCGGGGCGACCGTGAGGTCGGCCTGA
Organism: Kutzneria sp. NPDC051319; assembly: GCF_040682195.1. Taxonomy (NCBI): domain Bacteria; kingdom Bacillati; phylum Actinomycetota; class Actinomycetes; order Pseudonocardiales; family Pseudonocardiaceae; genus Kutzneria; species Kutzneria sp. NPDC051319. The sequence continues at coordinate 15,901 of NZ_JBFBAM010000021.1, forward strand.
TCATGCTGCGCGGCGAGGCCGTCACCCCCGGCTATCTCACCGTCAACGGCCCGGTGTCCACACAGGACGAACACGGCTGGCTCGACACCGGCGACGAGGGCTACCTCGTCGACGGCCAGGTCGTGGTCTGCGGCCGCCGCAAGGACGTCATCATCATGGGCGGCCGCAACATCTATCCCACCGACATCGAGCGCGCCGCCACCTCCGTCGACGGCGTCCGCGCCGGCAACGCCGTGGCCGTCCGCCTCGACGCCGGCACCCGCCGCGAACGCTTCGCCGTCGCCCTGGAATCCAACCGCGCCACCGATCCCGAGGCCGTCAAGGTGATCAAGGACGAGGTCGCCGCCAAGGTCGTCGACGCCGCCGGGGTGCGCCCCTACGCCGTCATCGTGCTGCCGCCCGGCAACCTGCCCAAGACCCCCTCGGGCAAGCTCCGCCGCGCCGCCGCCGGCGAGCAGGTCGCCAAGATGCTGGCCAAGGACTGACCGAAACCGGGTGCGGGGCAAGGAAACCCCGCACCCGGTTCTGGTCACGGCGCCGCGTTCACCGGGAGGTTGACCTCGGTCAGCTCGGTCTGCGTGCCGTCCGCGAAGTTCCCCGTCAGTTGGAGCGTGAGGTTGCCCGTCAGGGTCGGGGTGAACTGCACGGTGGCGGTGCCGTCGGCGCCCGCGGGCACGGTCACCGGGCTGTCCATTTCGCTGAACCAATAGGTGTAGCTGACCACGCCCGGCACCGTCGGCGCGAACGTGAGTGTGGCGGTCACGCCGACGGTGGCGCTGCCGTCGGCGAACTGGGGACTGGACCACGTCGGCGCGTTGCTGTCGACGGTGAACGAGGTCCAGGAACGGTCGGAGTTCACGCCGTCCGCGGTCGTGCTGTACACGTACAGGTCCTCGCCGCCCGGCTGGTCGGTGAGGAGCGAAACCGTTGCGGTGCCGTCACTTTGCGCGGGCACGGTCGCCGGGTCGTGGTAGCCCCAGGTGTAGGTGAACGTCGTCGATCCGGGCAGCGTCGCGTGGAAGGTGAACTGCACCGCGGTGCCCTCCACCGCGTGGTCCACCGACTGGTCGACGGTCGGTGTGCCGGGGTCGACCGCCAAGGAGTAGAGGGTGGCATCGGTGGTGTTGCCGTTGGTGAGCCTGGCCCGCACGTTCAGGTTGAGCCTGGACGTCGGCGTCATCGTGAAGGTTCCGGTGCCGTCGGGGTTGGCCGGCACGTCGGTGTTGGGGCCGCCGTCGATCTGGTACCGGTAGCCGACGTTGCCGGTGTCGCGCGGGGTGATCGTGCAGGTCCGCGGTCGGCCGATGTAGTCGAGGGTCGGTGTGCAGACGACCTTCGGCGTGTTGTCCTGCACGGTGTACCGGTAGTCCACGGGCACCGACTTGTTGCCGGCCTTGTCGACATCGGCCACGGTCATGGTGGCCGAGCCGATGGAGCTCGGGGTGACCCGCACCGACGCGGTGCCGTCGGCGCTGGCCGCCACATAGTTCTCCGGCGTGCCGTGGAGGCCGTACAGATAGCCGACGGTCTCGGTGGAACCGTTGGGGGAGAAGACAAACGTGCCGGGCAGGCCGCTGCCGCCACTGGGACGGTCGGTCGGGTAGTCCGAAGAGGACACGATCGGCTTGGGCGGCGCGACCAGGTCGACGGTGAACTGGCAGACGTCGCTCCACGGCCCGGTCAGTCGCAGGGAGGACGCGGGGCCGCCGTCGGTGGTCCGGGCCCGCCAGGCGTAGGTCACGCCGTCGGCCAGCAGTGATTGGTCAATGATGGACTGGACCGTCGAGTTGTCGTTGGTCGGCCCTTGGCCAGTGTGCATCTGGTCCGGATGGTCCACCGGCCACCAGTCGAACTCGGTGGTCTGGAAGTCGTTGTCCGGATCGGTCTGGGTCACGCTGGGATGCGTGTACGGCTCCTTGCCCACCGGCGCCGGTGTCGAGCCGCAGGCCTTGCCGTCGACGGCGAGCTTGGACGGAGCCAGCGGCGCGTGGTCGTAGATCACGGTCAGCGTCGGGGCATGGTCGAACGTCCGCAGCAGCGACGGGTCGTTCTGCTGGTCCTCGGGCAGGCGCAGCTCGAAGGTGGCCTGTGTGGCCCCGGCGGCCAGCGCTTGCTGGATCGCCGTGGCGGCGTCCCAGGTCAGGTTGCCGGACGGGCACGCCTGGGTGTCACCGTGCGGACCGTCCAACTGGAGCTGCTCCACCGGCGGCTGGGCCCACGTGGGCGCGGTCGCGGTGGCGGTGAGCCACACCTGTTCGATACGGGCCTTGGTGCAGTCGGCGACGGAGATCTCGCGACCGGCCAGCTGCGCGGAGGCGACCGTGGCACCGGTGAACCTCGACAGGTCGAACGTGAAGTAGGCCCGATCGCTGTGTGTCGTGCCGGACGCGTCCACCTGGGCCCCGACCGGGGCGGTGCCCGCGGGGTTGGCGACCGTGGTGGTCGGCGCGGCGGAGTCGGTGTACGCCCAGGAGATGGGCGGGTTGCTGGTGCTCGGGACGGCCGCGGCCGTCCCGGCGAGCGAGGTGACCGCGAATCCCGCGGCCATGGTGGTGACGACTGCTCCCGCGAGCAGTCTGGACAAAGCTGTGGCCATGAGGCCCTTCCCCCTGACACATAGGTCCCAGCCGCCAGACGGCGACCGAATCGTGTATAGGCGGGGGAAGTGTTGGTGTTACCGGGATTCCAGCGTCACGGCGGCCTGGGTCAGGAACTCGTCCACTTCCTCCTTCGTGTACCCGCGCCGGCCGAGGCCGGTGTGGGTGAAGGCGACCGAGCGGACATCGGCGGCGGTGAGGGTGTCCTCACCGCGCAGGGTGGCCTCGATGCGGTCGAGGAAGGCGTCGACCTCGGCCTCGTCGTAGGCGTTCTTGCTGATCAAAGCCAGGCTGAACGTGACGTCGCGGACGTCGTCGGGGCTCATGGCGGCGACGCTACCCAGGGCGTCGGCGGCGCGCTCGTTGATCAGTCGCGGTGGCCGAGCCCCCGCGCGGAACGCGCGGCAAAAACTCAGTGGAAGGAGTTCTGGGCGGCTTCCAGGCCCTTGCCGATGAGGGCCTCGACGGCGTCGGCGCAGCGGTCGACGGCGAAGGGCAGTTCCTTGCGCTGAGGAGTGGAGAAGTCCTTCAGCACATAGTCGGCGGGGTCCTGGCGGCCTGACGGGCGGTCGATGCCGAAGCGGACCCGGTGGTAGTCCTTGGTGCCCAGCGACTTGGTGATGGAACGCAGCCCGTTGTGGCCGTTGTCGCCGCCGCCGAGCTTGAGGCGCAGGGTGGCGAAGGGCAGGTCGAGCTCGTCGTGCACGACGACGACGTCGGCCGGGGCGACCTTGTAGAAGCGCGCGGCGGCCACGGTGGGGCCGCCGGAGAGGTTCATGAACGAGCGAGGCTTGGCCAGCACGACCCGGCGGCCGGACAGCCGCCCCTCGACGACCTCGGCGCCGCTCTTGTGGGCCTTGAACCGGCCGCCGACGCGGGCGGCGAGCTCGTCGGCGACGAGGAAGCCGATGTTGTGCCGGTTGCCAGCGTACTGCGGACCGGGATTGCCCAGCCCGACGACAAGAACGACCTCGCTAGCGTCCACGCGAGCGCAACTCCTGCTCCAACTCGTCCAACAGGGCGTCGACGGCGGCCACCCGGTACCCCCGGCGCAGCCCGGTGGTCCCGGTGAACCGGGTGTGGAACACCTCGCCCGCGGTCATCGCGGCCCTGCCGTCCAGGGTCGCGGCGGCCCGCACGAGGAACGCCTCCACCTCGCCCGGATCGTAGCCGTGCGAGGCCTTCGGCAGCCGCACGGCCAGCAGGTCGCCGCCGGTCCGCAGCCGCGTCCCGGCCACCCGGCCCGTGCTCAGCTGCAGCCGCACCCGCTCCAGGAACGCGTCGACGTCCCGAGGGCGGTAGCCGTGCTTCCGGGAGGCGAAAACCACCTCTTTGACCTGCTCGGCGGTGAGCGTGCCCCGGCCGGTCAGCGCCTGCGCGACCTGGACCAGGAACGCGTCCACCTCGTCCACGTCGTAGCCGGGCCCCCGCTCGAACCGCACGGTCCGCACGTCGGCGGGCGTGAGGGTGGGCGGCGGCATGGGGCCGGAACGCGGGAACGGCGCCCGGCCCCCGTGGGTAGGGGGCTGGGCGCCGTCGCGGTGCTCTGCCGTGATGAGGCTCAGCTCTCGTCGGCGGCCGGCTCGGCCTCGGCCTCGGCGCCGTCCAGCTGGGCGGCGGTGGGCGCGGCGTTCACGGCGGCGACGAGCGCGTCGGCGTCGGTGATCAGCGACGTGCCGGCGGGCAGCACGATGTCGGAGGCGTTGATCCGAGTGCCGGCCTCCACGCCCGCGATCGGGACCTCGACGTGCTCGGGCAGGTTCAGGGCGTCGGCCTCGACCTGGATGGTGGAGAGCTCCTGGGTGACCAGGGTGGCCGGGGCGGCGTCGCCGACCAGCACGACCGGGACGTCGATGGTGATCTTCTCACCGCGCTGCACCAGCAGCAGGTCGACGTGCTCGATGTAGTTCTTGATCGGGTGCGTGGTGACCGTCTTGGTCAGGGCCAGCTCGCTGCCGCCGTTGACCTCGAGCGACAGGACGGCGTTGGTGCCGTGCTCACGGACCACACGGGCGAACTCCAGCGCCGGCAGGGCCAGGTGCTTCGGGTCGGAACCGTGGCCGTAGAGCACCGCGGGGATCTTGCCGGAACGACGGGTGCGGCGGGCCGCGCCCTTGCCGAACTCGGTGCGCGACTCGGCGGCGAGACGTACCTCGGACACGGTGGGGTACTCCTTGTAGCTCTCAGGATCGGGGTGGGGAAGCGGCCTGCGGCGACGGGGAGCGGCGCGGGACCATGAACAGCGCGCGGCAACCAAGCCGCCGCGTCGATCACGGAGCCACGAGGACGTACCCTCGCCGAGGCAACCAAGACAGTGTAGGGGGCCGATTCGCAGAAGACGAATCGGCCCCCTGATTTACACCTCGTTATGCGTTGCCGTCGAAGAGACTCGTCACCGAGCCGTCCTCGAACACCTGCTGAATCGCCTGCGCCAGCAGCGGGGCGATGGACAGCACGGTCAGCTTGTCGAACTGCTTCTCCTGCGGGATCGGCAGCGTGTTGGTGAGCACGATCTCGCGGGCGCTGCTGTTCTGCAGCCGCTCCACCGCGGGCCCGGACAGCACACCGTGCGTCGCGGCCACGATCACGCCCGTGGCGCCGGCGTCGACCAGCTGCTCCACGGCCTTCACGATGGTGCCGCCGGTGTCCACCATGTCGTCGATGACCACGCACATCCGGTCGCGCACCTCGCCGACGACGCGGTTGGCCACCACCTCGTTGGGCTTGAGCGGGTCACGCGTCTTGTGGATGAAGGCGATCGGGCAGCCGTCGAGCATGTCGGCCCACTTCTCCGCCAGCTTGGTGCGGCCGGAGTCGGGGGAGACGACGGTCAGCGGCTCGCTGCCGTACTTGGTGCGCACGTGCTCGGCCAGCAGGGCCATCGCCCACAGGTGGTCGACCGGCCCGTCGAAGAAGCCCTGGATCTGCGCGGTGTGCAGGTCCACGGTCATGATCCGGTCGGCGCCCGCGGTCTTGAACAGGTCGGCGATCAGCCGGGCCGAGATCGGCTCGCGGCCGCGGTGCTTCTTGTCCTGCCGCGCGTACGGATAGAACGGCATGATCACGGTGATGCGCTTGGCGCTGGCCCGCTTCAGGGCGTCCACCATGATCAGCTGCTCCATCACCCACTGGTTGATGGGCGCGCTGTGGCTCTGCACGACGAAGGCGTCGCAGCCTCGCACCGACTCCTCGAACCGGACGAAGATCTCGCCGTTCGCGAACTCGTACGCCGACTGCGGCACGACCGAGACGTCGAGGTACTTCGCGACCTCCTCGGCGAGCTCCGGGTAGGCGCGGCCGCTGAAGAGCATCAGGCTCTTCTTCGGAGTTCCGGAGATGGAGGCCACGGTCACTGCTCCTTCGGGTCGGGTGTCTCGTCACCGTCCTGCTGGGCGGCGAGTGCCTTGGTGGCGGCCTCGGCCGCCGGGGTGCCTTCGCGACGTCGGGTGACCCAGCCCTCGACGTTGCGCTGTTGCGCCCGTGCCACCGCGAGCGCGCCGGGCGGCACGTCGCGGGTGATGACCGAGCCGGCCGCGGTGTACGCGCCGTCCCCGACGGTCACGGGGGCAATGAACATGGTGTCCGATCCGGTGCGCGCGTGCGAACCGATCACGGTCCGGTGCTTGCGCACGCCGTCGTAGTTGACGAAGACGGACGCGGCGCCGATGTTGCTCTGCTCGCCGATGGTGGCGTCGCCCACGTAGGTCAGGTGCGGCACCTTGCTGCCGTCGCCGATCTCGGAGTTCTTCACCTCGACGAATGTGCCGATCTTGCCGGCGGTGCCGAGCTTGGCGCCCGGCCGCAGGTAGGCGAAGGGGCCCACGCTGGCCCGCTCGCCGATCTCGGAGTCCGTGCCGTGCGTGCGGATGACCTTGGCCCCCGGGCCGACCACGCAGTTGCTCAGCGTGGTGTCCGGGCCGATGACCGCGCCCTCGTACACCGCGGTGCCGGCCCGCAGCTGCACGTTGGGCTCGATGAGCACGTCGCGGGCCAGCGCGACGTCGGCGTCCAGCCAGACGCTGGACGGGTCGATCATCGTGACGCCGGCTCGCATCCAGTTCTCGACCAGCCGCCGGTTGAACTCGGCGCCCAGCCGGGCCAGCTGCACCCGGTCGTTGACCCCCTCGACCAGCCACTCGTCGGCGCAGATCAGGGCGCCGACCGGCCGGCCGTCGCCGCGGGCGATGGCCAGCACGTCGGTCAGGTACTGCTCGCCCTGCGCGTTGTCGGTGGTCAGCCGGGACAGCCCGTCCCGCAGCACCGCGGTGTCGAAGACGTAGATGCCGGAGTTGATCTCGGTGATGGCCGCCTGCTCGGGCGTGGCGTCCTTCTGCTCGACGATCGAGAGGACCTGGCCGTCGGCGTCGCGCACGATGCGGCCGTAGCCGTGCGGTTCGGGCACGACGGCGGTGAGCACCGTCACCGCGTTGCCGGCCGAGTGGTGCTCGGCCAGCAGCTGGGCCAGCGTGTCGCCGTCCAGCAGCGGCACGTCGCCGTAGGTGACGACGGTGGTGCCGGTCTCCACCTCGGGCAGGGCGGCCAGCGCGCAGCCCACGGCGTGCCCGGTGCCGCGCTGTTCCTCCTGCACCGCAACGGTGATCTTGCGGTCGATGTCGCCGGACAGCGCGTCCAGGTGCTCGGCGACGGCCTGCCGGCCGTGCCCGACGACCACGACGAGGTGGTCGGGATCCACGCCGATGGCGGCCCGCACGGCGTGTTCGACGAGTGCGCGGCCGGCGATCCGGTGCAGCACCTTCGGTGTCGCCGAGCGCATCCGGGTTCCCTCACCCGCCGCGAGCACGATGGTGCTGACCTGTCCGCCCTGAGGCATGGACCTGCTCCCTAGGAGTCGACGCCTTGGATGACGACGATCCTACGGTGCGCCCTCCACTGCCACGGCCGAGCGGCTGTTGGCCTCACTCACAGTGTCCCCGGCCACGGCCGCGACACCGTTGCCGCCGCCGCGCTTGGCCAGATACATCGCGGCGTCGGCCCGGGCCAGCGCCTGCGCGGCGCTCTCCTGCGGACGCAGCGAGATGACGCCGATCGACAGCGTCACACCGCGGGACAGGTCCATGGGCAGCCGGGCCACGGCGTCCACGGCCCGGCCCAACGCCGCCTCGGCCGCGCTCAGCGGGGCCCCGGGCAGCAGCACGACGAACTCGTCGCCGCCGTAGCGGGCCACCATGTCGTCGCCGCGGACGGCGCTGCGCAGCGTGCTGGCGACCACCCGCAGCACGTCGTCGCCCTCGGCGTGCGAGGCACGGTCGTTCACGCCCTTGAAGCCGTCCAGGTCGACCAGGGCGACGGCCAGCGGCTGCTCGCCGGGCTGGGCGACCAGGGCCTCCAGGCGGTCGTCGAGGGCGCGGCGGTTGGGCAGGCCGGTCAGCGGGTCCTGCAGCGCCTGCTGCGAGATGGCGCCGTGCTCACGGGACAGGCGCTCGTGCTCGCGGCGGGTCTGCAGGCTGGTGACCTTGGACTCGCCCATCTGCCACATCTCGTGCTCGAGCTCGGTGGCGTACTGCTCAAGGGCGTTGGCGCCGATCTCGGTCTGCTCCGAGCCCGACAGGCGGGCGAACTCCCGCATCAGGCACAGCCGCAGCGTGTTCTCGGTGGTGTCGTTGAGCAGCCGGTCGGCCGCGTTGGCCAGCACGTGGATCGCCTCGGAGAAGCGGTCCTCGCGTTCGAGGCAGCGGGCGAAGGCGATGGACACCATGATCAGTTCACGGGGCGAGGCCGCCCGGTCGGTCAGCGCCTGCAGCCGGTCGATGTGCTCGGCGCCGGGCCGGGCCAGCGCGTGCGCGGCCCCGACCACGGGCAGCTGGTCGGCCGCCGGGGCCTCGGACAGCCGGGTCGGCTGCGAGTTGCGCCAGGGCACCTCGGCCGCGGCGGCGATGGCCGAGGCCGTGAGGAACTTCTCCGCCGCCTTGTCGTACTGGCCGACCCGCTCCAGCCGCAGGCCCCAGCCCAGCAGCAGTCGGGTCTGGTTGATCATGTGCTCGGCGATCTCGTACGGTCCGCCGTCGCCGCGGATGGCCGTGCCGGCCCGGTTGAACACGCCGGCCGCGATCTCGTACACGCCGAGCTGGCTCAGCAGCTGGCCGATGTCGACCAGCACGCCCGACAGCAGACGGGTCCACGACCGGACGCCGATCAGGGTGTCCGGGGTGAGGTCCTCGTCCAGGATGGCCAGCGCGCGGGCGGCCGAGGTGAGCGCCTCGTCCTCGTAACCGCCGAGGAAGAACCGACGTCCGCGCAGGGCGTGCGCACCCGCCTCCATCACGGTCAGGCCGTGCCGGCGGGTGTGCGCGATCATCTCGTCGAGCAGGGGATCGGTCTCGTTGGGCGAGTGCGCCCCGGACAACCGCACCAGGCAGCTGGTCCGCAGGACCTGGGCGACCATGCGCGGCTCGCCGCGGCGCTGCGCCTCGGCCAGCAGGCGGTCGGCCTCGGCCACCGCCGTGTCCGAGGTGCCCTCGACGTCGCCGCCCGAGGACATCGCCAGCTCGCGGGCGCGCCCGACCAACCAGGCGTCCGACATCTCGGCCAGCGCCGGGGCGCTGTCCTCGTGCTGTGCGACCGTGTCCTCGTGCAGCTTCGACTCCTTCTCGGTTGCTCCGCTGCCAGGATTCGAACCTGAACCATTGGAACCAAAATCCAAGGTGCTGCCGTTACACCACAGCGGACCGGGGCAGTGCTTGCCCCCATGTTGTCATGTCTCACCTAGTCAGGTCAGGGCGACCACCCAAGAAGTCCCTGAGATGACGCTCGTAGCCGTCCGGGTCCACGTTCCAGGCCGCGGTGTGCTCCGCCTTGGGCACTTCGACGTACGTGATGGACCAGCCCAGGCCGCCCGCGGCGGCGGCCAGGTCGCGTGAGGCCTGCACAGGAACGGTCGTGTCCAGCGAGCCGTGGAACAGCAGCGTCGGCGGCTTGTGCGCGGGCGGCGAGTCGATCAGCTCCATGCGGCCGAAGTCGATGCCGCTGCGCCAGCCCGACACCAGTTCCGCGTCCCACGTCAGCAGGCCGGTCAGCGGCAGGCCGCGGTCCTGCGCCTGCAGCACCAGCGTCTTTCCCCAGCTCACGGCCGGTGCGTCCAGCACGACGGAGTCGACCTCGCCGGCCAGCGGCGACTGCGTCATCAGCTGCTCGACGATCGCGCCGCCCATCGACCAGCCGTAGAGCACGAAGCGCTTGGCGCCGTGGGCCGAGCCGTACTTCATGGCCGACTCCACGTCCCGCCACTCGGAATCGCCCAGGTGGAAGAAGCCGTCGGGGGACGGGGGCGCGCCGGCGTCGTTGCGATACGTGACGGACAGCACGGTCAGGCCCAGCTTGTGCAACGGCGGGATGGCCCGCAGCGTCTCCTCACGGGTGCCGCCGCGGCCGTGGACGGCGATCACCCAGGTGTCGTTGCCGGGGACCAGCCAGGCCGGCATCGGCCCCAGTTCGGTTTGAACGTCGACGTTCTGGAAATCCTGGACCAGGGCGGATTTCGGGTCGCCCGGCCATATCTGCGGGTTGAGCCGGACATGCGTGCCGGCCGGCGGCGCCTGGCCCTTGAGGAGCCGGCGCTCAACCTTGTTGTCATGGTCGCTGAGCACCTCGCCGACCTGGGCGTAGCCGCCGTCCCAGAGCAACGCCCACTGCCCGGCGTCTGTGGTGTCGCTCGCTTTTTGCAGTGCGACGGAACCCACACCGTTCACAGACGTTGGGCCGAGTGACACGTCCGGATAGCCGGGTCGTGCCTGCGCCGGATCGAGCAGCTGGCCGCTGTAGAACCAGCCGATCCCCGCTAGCGCGAGCACGGCGACGACCAGCACGATCGGCACGGTGACGAGGGTGATCCGGAGGGCCCTGTGGCGGCGAAGACCTTGTGTGGACACGGAGAAGTCAACCGCCTGTCGATCCTGTGAAGATGCCTACAACGTCCATGTGCGGGCTGGTATTCCCGGCCAACACAACCTACGCTTGCGTAAGTTACGGTGCCGTAGGCGAGGTTCGCCTAAGTCAACCAAATTAATCTGACCGCGAGGTGTCACGGTATGACCACAGCCCTGGAGAAGCCAAGGGAAGCGGCCGGCGGGGGGCCGAAGCCGATGTTCGAAGGCCAGAGTGGCGGACTCGAACAGGCCCTCATCTACATCTTCACCATCGTGCCGTTCGTCGCGTTGGTCGCCGCCGTTCCCCTGGCCTGGGGCTGGGGTTTGACCTGGATCGACATCGCGCTCGCCGCGGTGTTCTTCTGCATCAGCGGCATGGGCGTCACGGTGGGCTACCACCGCTACTTCACGCACGGCTCCTTCAAGGCCAAGCGCGGCCTGCGCGTCGGCCTGGCCATCGCCGGCAGCATGTCGCTGCAGGGCTCCGTGATCAAGTGGGTCGCCGACCACCGGCGCCACCACGCCTTCTCCGACCGTGAGGGCGACCCGCACTCGCCGTGGCTGTTCGGCACCGGTCCGATCGCCCTGGCCCGTGGCTTCTGGCACGCGCACATGGGCTGGCTCTACGAGCGCGACCTCACCAACCGCGACCGCTTCGCCCCCGACCTCGTCGCCGACGACGACCTCCAGCGGGTCGACAAGCTGTTCCCCGTGTGGACCGTTGTCAGCCTGCTCGCGCCGGCCGCGCTCGGCGGCCTCATCAGCTGGTCCTGGTGGGGCGCGCTGACCGCCTTCTTCTGGGCCGGCCTGGTCCGGGTGGCCGTGCTGCACCACGTCACGTGGTCGGTCAACTCCATCTGCCACATGATCGGCGAGCGGCCCTTCGCCGCCCGTGACAAGTCGGCCAACTTCTGGCCGCTGGCGATCCTGTCCTTCGGCGAGTCGTGGCACAACCTGCACCACGCCGACCCCACCTCCGCCCGTCACGGCGTGCAGCGCGGTCAGATCGACATCTCCGCCCGCACCATCTGGCTGTTCGAGAAGCTCGGCTGGGCCTGGAACGTGCGCTGGCCGAGCCCCCAGCGCCTGGCCAGGATCAGCGCTGCCGACTAGGTGACATATCGTGGCTGGCCATGGCCGCCCGCCGCAGGACACGTGACAGCAGGGGCGACGCGAGCGGCGTCGCCCCTGTGACCCGTGTGCGGATGACCGGCAAGGAGCGCCGGCAGCAGCTGCTCGACGTGGCCCGCGAGCTCTTCGCCGAGAAGGGCTTCGACGGCACCTCCATCGAGGAGATCGCCCACCGTGCCGGCGTGTCCAAGCCCGTCGTGTACGAGCACTTCGGCGGCAAGGAAGGCGTCTACGCCGTCGTCGTCGACCGGGAGATGCAGTACCTGCTCGACTCCGTCGTCGCCGTCCTCGGCGACGGCGACGGCCACCCCCGCGAGCTCCTCGAACGCGCCGCCCGAGCCCTCCTCAACTACATCGAGGGCTCCAGCGACGGCTTCCGTATCATGGTCCGCGACTCCCCCGTCGCCAGCGCCACCGGCACCTTCTCCAGCCTCCTCAACGACATCGCCTCCCAGGTCGAGCACATCCTGGGCCTGCACTTCGACGCCCGCGGCTACGACCCCAAGCTCGCCGGCCTCTACGCCCAGGCCCTGGTCGGCATGGTCGCGTTGACCGGCCAGTGGTGGCTGGAGGTCCGCAAGCCCAAGAAGGACGAGGTCGCCGCGCATCTGGTCAACCTGGCGTGGAACGGACTGTCCCACCTGGAAGGCAAGCCCCGGTTGCGGTCTCGGTAGACGGTCCCTTCACTCCCGTTCGATCTGGAGCCCCTCTGGGCCGTGGTTGGGCATCGACGGTGGCACTCAATCGGGTTTCGAGCTGACCAGAACACGATCGTCGGATTCGTGGACCGAGAGGTCATCTCGTTCACGGAGCCGATCGGCCAACTGTTTCCTGTTGGTCCTCTTCGTGAAGAAAATAAAATGAAGAGGAAATGGTGGGCGATCTCGAGGTAGATCGTCGGCATCCAGTGAGAGATTTGCCCTGTCGGCGGCCTCGCAGAGCAGGGCGATGAAGAGCGGGAAGAAGTCGGTGTCCACCACCGGGTCGGCGTCCTCGACGACGACCGCGACGGGTAGTTGACCGTGTCCACTGCTGTGCAGGTCGTCAAGGCAATCCACAAGTGCATACCAGTTGTGGCCGAAGTATGGCGGGAACTCGAGCTTGTCCGCAAATTCGGCGAACAGGCCGGAAGTATCGGTCATCATCGCCGAGTCCAGAGGCTTGACGACTCCACTGGTCGCAATCGCTGCGAGAAGCTCGCGTGCCACAAGGTCGTCGTCCTGCGTGACCACGACCCATGGCTCGACGGGCGACGTGAGGGTGAACGGTTGACCGGGTGGCGTGGTCGCGTTGGTCACTACATTTCCCCGACGTAGTAGAAGGTGCCGTAGTGGTCGCTAGTGTAGTAGACGGAGCCGGATCCGGACTTCGGTGTCAGAAGTCGTTCCGGACCGCGAATGGGCCTGCCGCACACTGAGCAGTTGGGCAGGTCGTCGATTGCGTTGACGTCCCACTCCCGGTACTTGCCGGTCGGTAGCTGATCCAGCTTGTTGGCCCAGACCGAGTTGCCTTCATACCCCGGCACCTTTCCGATGCCGCCAGCCCTGCTCTTCACCATGTCCAGCATGTCGGTCGCCTTGGCTGGGGCGGGGCCGGCCACTATTCCCGGGCCGTTTTCTGGGCTGCCGGATTCCCCGCCGTGAATGCCGCACAGCGGGCCTTCGTTGTGCACGAGCACTGGCGTCCGGCCGGCCTCAACGTAGTACGTGTGGAGGCCGTCAACAGTCAGGTTGAAAGTCCGGATGCTGGAGGTGAACTCCCAACTGGACACGACGGTTGCAGTGGCGTTGCCGTCGGTGTCGAGTTGGTCGCCGGGCTTGAGGTCGGCCGCCGCCGTCCAGATGTGTTTGGTGCTGTCCCAGAACAGGTGGTGCGCGGTGACCGTGATGGTCTTCGGACCGCTCGCCGTCCCCACCGACAGGCTGGTGAAGTCCCGGTCGGTGTCGGTCACGTGGAGGGCGGTCACCGCGTGCTGCTGAGATGTAGTGCTTTCGGGATCGGCGTTGGTGATCTTGTCGCCGACCTTGACGTCTTGGATGGGTTTCGTGGTGCCGTCGGCCATGAGCACGCCGGTGCCGGCGGCGAAGCTGTTGCAGCCGCCAAGGCTCTCCTCGAAGGCCTCGCCGGTCTCCGCGGCCTCCGATTCCGTGGCGGCGATGGCCAGGCCCTCCTCGGCCTCGGCCGCGACGCCTCCGATCGCGGCGGCGGCCGCACCGACCAGTGCCTCGGCGAGGGGGCCGACGACGGCGGAGAGGGCGAGGCCGAGCAGCAGGGTCAGGGTCTCCTTCCAGCTGGGCACGTAGAGCAGCCCGGACTTCTGGGCGGCGCCGCAGAAGTCGGAGTTGGCCTCGTTGATCCCGCTGGAGCACTGGGCGTTGGCCCAGTCCTGGATGGCCCGCCCGTACTCGCCGTCCTTGTAGGTGACACCGTTGAGCATCTGCTTCTTGAGGGTGTCGAACGTGGGTATCCGGTAGCCGGCGAAGTAGGGCTGCTTGTTGATGTCGGTGTTCTGTCCGCTGAGGAAGCGGCCGAGGTCGGCGAGGCCCCGGTTGGAGACGTCGCCGGACTCGCAGCCGTCGCAGAAGTGGGTCGTTGGCGCGGTGTTGCCGCAGACGGGGTTCGAGACAGAGCAGCCGGGCCCGTGGTTGTCGCCGCTGCCGGCGTACTCGCAGCCGTCGCAGAACAGGCCGGACGGGTCGCTGCCGGTGATGGGGTCGTTGCCGGCGTAGTCGTAGCCGTTCATCTGGTTGGGGCTGTTGTCCTCGAACACCGGGTCGGCGGAGAGGAAGCGGCCGTTTGCGGGGTTGTACTCCCGGGCCCCGAGGTTGACGAGCTGGGTGGTGGGGTCGGGGGTGCCGCCGACGTAGCCCTTGTCGCCGGGCCACGCGGCGGGCGGGGTGCCGCGGGTGCCGCCGAAGGGGGTGAACTGCCGACGGGTGACGGTGTCGCTGCCGGCGTCGATGGTGAGCTGGTCGGTGCCCTGTCGGTCGGGCACGAGGATCTGGGGATTGGTTTTGAGGGTGGTCCGCACGGCGACGGTGGTGCCGCCGATGGCGTAGTAGCGGCTGGCGGAGACGCCGTTGGTGGTGGTGTCGAGCACCAACTGCTCGTCGCCGACGAAGATGGTGGTCTTGCCGGGATCGCGCCGCACGACCAGATTCCCGGAGGCGTCGTAGACGTAGGAAGAGCCGCCGGTGCTGGTGGTGTCGGTGGCGAGCTGACCGAGGTTGTTCCAGGTCAGGCTCTGGTCACCGGTGGCGCCGCCGTGGATGGCGGTGGTGTTGCCGGCCGTGTCGTAGCTGTACGACGCGGTGTTGGCGGCGGCGCTCGGACCGGTGGACGTGGTGTTCGACAGGGTGTGCGGCTGAGAGCTGCCGGAGCCGGGGGTCGGGTAGTTGTAGACGGTCCGGGTGTCCTTGGTGACATCACCGGTGACGTCGCGGTCGACCTGGCTGGCTCGGTTGCCGGCGGCGTCGTAGGTCCACGACTGCCAGTAGGCGTTCGGACCGCCGACGGTGGCACCGGACGGCGAGTTGGCGCAGTTGTCGGTGGCGGACCACGCGCCGGCGAGCCGAGTGGCGTAGTCGTAGGCGTAGCACTGGGTGTCGGTGACGGCGCCACCATTCTGTTTGTCCACAGTGGACGTGACCAGACCCGCGCCCTTGGAGACACCGGGTCCGTTGTAGCGGTAGCCGGTGTCGTCGATCAGATTGGTCTTGACCTGGTCAGCGGTCTGCACGTCGGTCAGCGCGTGGGTCTGGTCGTCGTAGGAGTTGGTGACCCAGGCGTTGCCGGTGCCGGTGGGCAGCGTGTACTGCACCGGCTCGCCGTACTCCGAGTACCCGAGGGCCTGCACGTAGGGCCAGGACGGGATGCCGGAAGTGACCGGAATGGTGCCGGCCAACGAGGTCGGCTCGCCGAAGTTGTCGTAGCCGGTGCCGATGTCCTCGCGCGGCAGACCGTCGACCGCGGAGTCGTTCTGGTCGGTCTGGTAGCCGGTGAGGCTGTACATGAACCCGGTGGTAATGCCGGCCGCCGGGAAGACGGTGGTGCCTTCACCGGTCAGCGTGGCCTTGACGGACGACGGCACGCCCATGGCGTTGTAGCCCACCACGGTCTGCGTGTAGGTGTCGCCACCCGAAATGGACGTGGTGGTGGTCGGATAGCCCGTCTTGACGGAGTCGTACGTCCACGCGGCGGTCTTGTTGCTCGTCGAGAGCGTCTGCGTGGTTGTCGTGTCGTAACGAGCGGTCTTGCGGCCGTCGGGGTCGTAGGTGAACGTGCTCTGCTTGCCGCGGGAGTCGGTCGTGGTGATCAGCTGACCGGCGTTGTCGTAGGTGCTGGTGGCCGCCCCGGTGTCGGGGTCGTTGGAGGATGTCTGCTGCCCCAACAGGTTGTACTGGTACGACCAGGTGTTGCCGGCGGCGTCGACGACGGTGTGCTTCTTACCGTTGGGGTAGTACGTGTACTTGGTGTCGTCGTATGCCGAAGCCGGGTTGTTGATCGGATCCGGCGTCACGCCCTGGTGGTAGACGAGGTAGTCGGTGGTGCGGCCGAGAGCGTCGACCATCGTCGTGTTCGGGGGCGCGCCGGCCGGCGGCGTGGTGGTGACGAAGTTGCCGCCGTACTGGTAACTAGTGCTCCACGTGGCATTGCCCAGCGCGGAGGCGGTCTCGGTGATCTTGCGACCGGTCGCGTCGTAGGCGATGCCAACGGCGGATGGCACCTGTCCCGGTTGCGCCTGCACGTAGGTGGCGCTGACCGGATCCGAGTTGAAGTACGGGTTGTTGGTCTGGGACACCCAGCCATCGGTGTTGTAGACGGTGTCGGAGATCAGGCGGCCATTGTCCGGCGTCTGGGTCTGTGTCTCCCGTGCCCGCAGCAGGGAGTCGTACAGTGTCTCGGAAACCCGGTAGCTGCCGTCGTAGTTCAGGGTGTAGGTGTCCACAACGGACGGTTTATCGTTGGCGACGGTGTAGCTGTACTTCAGCGACAGCCCGTTGATGCCGGGCTTCTGCACGGCGATGAGCCGACCGAGCGCGTCGTACTGGGTGCTTGTGGTGTAGCCGGCCGGGTCGGTCAACGAGATGGCCAGGTCGCGCACGACGTCGTACGTGGTCTTGGTGGTGAAGTTCTTCGGGTCGGTGACGGCGATGGACGTCGGCTGCGCGCCGGTCGCCGGCGTGTACGCGGTGGACGTCTTCCGCGTGTCCGGGTCGGTCTTCGCCGTGGTGCGACCGTACTGGTCCACCGTGATCGTCGAGGTGGTGATGTAGTTCGGCGTCGTCCCGGTGTAGGAGGAAGCCAGCTGCGTCATCGTGGTGTCACCGACGGTTGGTGCGGCGCCGAGCGTGCTGGAGCCGTCGTAGAAGGTGAGCCCGTCGGTGACGACATCGTCGGGAATCGTTGCCGTGGTTGAGCATTTGACCGAGACGGACTTGACCTCGGCGGCCTTGTTCAGGATCCACGCCGTCGCGTTGTCGGCGTAGGTGGTGGTGGTGCACATGTCGTCGGTGTTGACCGACACGTCACCGAGGTCGTTGACCTTGGCGATCCGCCCTCGGGCGTCGAAGGTGTTGTCCGACTCGGTCACCCTGGTCGTGCCGCCGGCCAGCGGCGTGTACGTCTTGGTGTCCGCCGAGCCGGTGAGGAACGCCTGCTGCGCGGGCAGTCCGGTCAGCGCGTGCGTAGCGGTGGCGTCGCTGGACCACGGGTCGGTGACGGTGTCGGAGACGACGTCGGTCCCGTTGAAGATGGTCTTCTCGTACGTCATGCCGGCGTACTGCGCCTTGTCGGTGACGCCCGGGTCGCCGCGGGAGTCGCTCACCGCCGCGGCGCGGGTGCCGCTGGGCAGGGTGTCCCCGTCCATACCGCGGAAGTAGGTGTACAGGGTCTTGGCGATCGGGTCCGGCGCGGTGCCGGTCGTCACGATCATGCCCTGATAGCCGCGCCACTGGTCCCACGTGCGGTGGTCGGCCGGTGTGAGCGGATTGTCGTTGTGGTGCCAGGCCGGCCTGCCGACCGGGGTGTACGTGGTGACGATGGTGTCATTGGCCGCGCCGCCGGTCGGGTCGGCCTCGGTGACGCCGGTGACGATGTACTTGTTGAACCAGTCCAGTATCGGGTTGGTGACCCCGAGCGGTGTCCAGTAGCCGGGATAGCAGAGCTTGGTGTTCTGCGACGGATCGGTCGGGGTGCCGGTGCCGCACGCGGGCGAGCTGTACCCGATGGTGATCGTCTCGCCGGTCTCGGTGGTGATGGTGTGCATGCGCTGCCGGGTGATCGGCGCGTAGCCGGCGGCGAGGTCTACCCGGTTGGACAGCGGCGTGCCGGTGAAGGTGACCGCCGGCAGGTCGATCGGCGCCGTGCTGCCGGAGGTCGTGTCCTGGCCGGTGTGCGTGATGGACGACAGCCACAGCGCCGGCTGGGTGGAGTCGCCGGTGGCCGGGAAGGAGTGCGTCAGCGACCACTTGTCCACATTCGTCTCGGTGGTGCCGACGAGAACCTGGGTCTGGATCGACTGCAGCGTGTACTCGGACCAGAACGACGGGCTCTGCGCCTGGCAGGCGGCCTGCGATGCGCAGTTGAGGTCGTACGGCACGTCCGGCCAGTCCGCGGCGGTGCTGGTGCTGAGCGTGCCGGGGTCGCAGCTGTCGAGCTTGCAGCGGCCGGTCGAAGTGAAGATCACCTGGGCGGCCGGCTGGGTGCTGTAGACCTGGCCGTCGCGCTGGCCGTACTGGATCCGCGCCAGGTAGCTGCCGCGGTCGTAGCCGGCTGTGGCGTTGGCGCCCTTGTCGGCGGCGTAGGAGTTCGTCTCCTTGTTGTAGAAGTAGGAGACGACGTCGTTGTGGGTGTCCTTGACGTAATCCAGGTTCCACCGGTACGCCTGCTGGCAGTGCGACAGCGAGAAGTCCGCGTTGTAGCAGCCCTGCGGGGTGGACTTGGTGAAGTAGACGGGCTCGGTCAGCACGGAGTTCGTCGTCGGCTTGGTCGAGTCCCACCCGGGCAGCTGGTTGAGCCCGAAGAAGTACTGGGTGCCGTCGGTCGTCGTGACGACGAAGTGCTCGCCGTTCTGCGCGCCGTTGGCGATGCCGTCGGCCACGTATTGCACGCGCGCGCCGGAGTCGGACTGCGGGTGGTACTCGCCCGTGCTGTCGTCCTTGATCAGGGTGCTGCTGGAGCCGGCCAGCGACAGCGTCAACGAGTTGTTGTCCGACCAGCAGCTGTCGCCGGTCTTGGTGGCGCCGGCGGGGTTCTCATGGCAGGACTGGTAGGACCGCTCGATGTAGCCGGGGGAGTAGTCCCAGCCGTCGCCGATCCAGGACGGCTGGTTGTTGGTGGACGAGATCAGCCCGTCCACACCCTGGGAGTTGTAGGACAGCCCGATGCTGGGCTGCAATCCGCCGGGCACCGCGGGTACCGGGATCGGGTACGACCAGGTGAACGCGTCGGTGGAGCCACCCGCCTGCCATGAGCCGGAGGGCTTCAGCGAGGTCGCCGAGTAGTCGCCGCCGCCGTCGCCGGAGTTACCGGCCTCGGCGGCAAAAACCATCGCCGGGGCGGCGGCGGTCCGTTCGGCAGCGCGTGTGGCGGGCCGGGCGGTGGACGACAGCGCGACATCGGCCGACACGGTGCCGGACTTGGTGTCGTTGCTGGACCGCACGGGCGTCTGGCCGCGGCATTCGGCCTTGTCCGGAGTGCTCAGCGCGCAGGAGGGCAGCTCGACCAGGTGCAGTCGTGAGCCCCAGTCACCGCCGAACGCGTCTCGAAAAGGGGTGTAGTCCAGGCTGATTCGAACCGGGCTGGTCGCGGTGTCGTTGTCCGTGCGCTGCACGGAGAACACGACGCCGTGCACACCGGCGGCGGTGGCCGTGGCCTGTGGCGCGACGGTGACGTGGGCAGCCGGCTGCTGGGCGGCGGTGCGCGCCAGTTTCATCGGGAGGTTGCCGGCCTTGACCGGCGTGCTCGTGGTGAGCGCGACGTCGGCGGCGCCGGACGGCCAGCTGGTGGTGGTCGGCTGCCAAGCCGGCATCGTCGGAGGCTTCTGGTAGTGGCTCGAGACCGTACTGACCGGGATCGATCTGTCTTGGCTGATCTCGGGCGCGGATCTGGCCCCGGTGGGCGTGGCGGCGGCGATTCCGGGCACGAGGCCGACCACGAGCACGGCGGCCAGCCCGGCGATGGCAATCCGCATGCGACGCGCAGACTTCAACAACACCACAGTGCCCTCCCCCTGCACCTGGCTGGTGCGAAACAACGCGAAGCTAGCATCTGAGTCACGCCCGTGGAAGTGCTGGTGATTGGTTGATTCGGGTTATTGCCCGTCCGACGGGAAAGCGTTCTGTGACCACGCAGGAAATGTGGACAGTCGGTTGAACCGGACTATTGGGCGTAATGGCGCGAACCGCTCATCGGTACTCTCGTCAGCGACGACGCGCCATCGACCAGGCAGGTCACGGTGTTACAAGATGAGATCCATGTTAAAGGTGATCTGTGCCACATTGTGATCATGGTGTTTTGGTTAGTCAAATTTCACCTGGCTCGTGCGCGATGCTGTGCGGATCTTGATTCACGGTCGGAACAGGGGGGTTCATGCTCGGGTTCAATTCTGTCCGGAGAAAGTCGCGGCATAGGAACGCGATTTTCGCGGCAATTCTCGCGGTCGGCGTGATCGCGTCGACGGCCACGGCGGTGCCGCCGGTCGCCCTGGCGGGCACACCCGTCACGCCCAAACCCGGACCCGTTCCCACGACGCCGGCCCAACCGTCCAACCTGCCGACTCTTGACGACGGCTACGGGCCGACGCCACAGGAGTCGGCCGCGATGGCATCGGCCTCCGCGCAGGCCAAGGCCACGGGAAAACCGGTTCCGGTGGACAGTCTCACCACCGAGACCGCTCAGTACGCGGCGCAACCCAAGGGCGGCTTCCTGCTGACCGGCACCCCTGAGCCGGTGCGCACCAATCAGCACGGCAAGTGGGTTCCCATCGACACCACCCTGCGCCGCAACGCGGACGGATCGCTGTCCCCGGTAGCGACCGCCTATGGCTCTGTAACCCTTTCCGGAGGCGGCAAAGCGCCGCTGGCGACCACCGCGTCCGGGGTGACGACGTACTCCGTGTCCTGGACTGCATCGTTGCCCACACCGACGGTCGATGGCAGCACCGCCACGTACCACGACGTGCTGCCGGGAGTAGATCTCCAAGCCGCGGCTACCATCACCGGCGGTTTCTCAGAAGTCCTTGTGGTTAAGGACAAGCAGGCCGCAAGCAACCCGGCCCTGGCTAGGCTCCAACTGCCCACAAAGGTCTCCGGCGGCTCTGTCGCGACGGGGAAAACCGGCGGGATCACGGTGACGGGTGTCAAGGGCGGCAACACACTGGCCGCGTCGACGCCGTTCATGTGGGACTCCAACACCAAGGTCCCCACTCCGGCGAAGAACGGCCCGCGCACGCCGGCCGGCGCGCAGGTTGCGCCGGACGCGTCTACCAGCACGCATCCCGGTCTGGTCGCGCGGACCGGGTCGATCAAGGCCGAGGCGACCGCGAACACGCTCACCCTCGTGCCGGACAAGCGCCTGCTGGCCGACGCCGGCACGGTCTTCCCCCTCTACATCGATCCGTCGTTCCACTGGAAGAACCCGTCGGAGGACATGGGCAACCCGTCGTTCGACGAGGTGAAGCAGGGGTACCCGTGCACCGACACCTCGTTCTGGGACAAAACCGACCAAGCTGGTGACGGTGGCTACCTCGCCGTCGGCTACAACGATTTCGGCGGCGGTTGTCTCGGCGATATGCGCTCGTACTTCCAGTGGACGCTGCCGCAGGAGATCTGGGGCGCACACATCGGCAACGTGCTCGGTCAGCCTGGCGCGACCGCGAACTTCATCAAGGTCTACTCCGGCACCTGTGCCACCGGCAACATCAACCTGCACTGGAGCGGCGGTATCGGCCCGGACACGACCTGGCACCGCCAACCCGGTCCGGGGCCGATCATCGGGCAGCACTCCTGGGGGCCGGTCGACCGGCCCTGTGGCGCCAACACACCCGCCTCGATCACCTACGGCTACGACGTGACCAATGCGATTGCGCAGTCCGCGGCTGCACATGCCACACAGATCACTCTGGGGCTGTTCGACGACGGCGGTGAGGCCTCGCGCAGCGACGCCGCATACGCCCGCTTCGCGCACGACGCGAAGCTCGAGATCTACTTCAATCGGGCACCGAACACACCCGGAGCCAATGAGATGGCTGCGAAGTCGGGCGCCGACAACACGGGCTGTGACACTGCGGGCCAGGGGCCGTACCCCTACATGGGTAAGGCCCTCGCTACCAACACCCCGGTGCTCTCGACTCTGGTGTCCGATGTGGACGGCGACCATCTCCAGGCCGACTTCCAGTACTGGGTGGACAACTCCCCACCCACCGACGGATTCAGCGCGAACGACGTCGGCTCCGGCAGCACCGCGGCGTATTCGCTGCCGAACTCCTTCATCACCGGCCTGTCCAACGGACAGGTGGTGAGCTGGAAGACCAGGGTCACCGACGGCGAGGACTGGAGTGGCTGGTCACAGGTCTGCCATTTCACCGCCGAACCCACCGCGCCCTCGGCGCCGTCGATCACCTCCACCGACGGCAAGTACCCCGGCAACGGGACCCTGGGCGCAGTCGCCGGCACGCCGGGGCGCTTCACCGTGTCGTCCACCGGCGGCCAGGTGAGCAAGCTAGTGGAAGGCCTGGACGAGCCGAACCTGCCCAGGACGAATCCGCCGGCGGCCGATGTGATGACGCCCAACGGCAGCGCGGCCATCGCCACCGCGGGTCGGTGGAAGCTGAACGAGGGCAGCGGGACCAGCGCGGTCGATCTGGCCGGAAACGCGCCGGCCACGCTGACCGGCACTACGTCGTGGACCACGGATCCTGTGCACAGCAAGGTGTTGACGCTCAACGGCCAGGGCTTCGCCGCGACCAACGGGCCAGTGGTCAAGACCGACGGCAGCTTCACGGTGTCGGCCTGGGTCAACGAGACCTCTACGGACAGCGGTGGTTCGGTGTTGGGGCAGGACAGTGTGTTTGCCAGCGGCTTCTTCCTGGAGCACATTGACGGCAAGTGGTCGTTCTCGAAGCTGTCCAGCGACGATCTCAACGCGGGGGCGATTCGGGCGGAGTCGACGAACGCGCCGCAGCCGGGGGTGTGGACGCATCTTGCCGGTGTGTACGACGCCGCCAACGGCCGGTTGACGTTATACGTCAACGGTCAGGCGCAGGGAACGGCTGTCGACAGCACGCCGTACTCGGCCAACGGGCCGTTCACCATCGGCCGGGCGCAGTGGAACACGGCGCAGGGTGGCCTGTTCAGTGGGTCGATCAGTGATGTGCAGGCTTACCAGGCGGCGCTGAGCCCATCCGACATCGCGAAGGTAATCGCCGGCGGCCAGGTCGGCCCGGCGGCGCGGTGGCGGATGCTGGACGGCTCGGGCACGAGCCTGGCCGACGCCAGCGGTGGCAACCACCCTGTGACGCTGACGGGTGCGGGCGCCGCCTGGGCGCCGGCCACCGACGACGCGCCGGCGTTGAGGTTCGCCGGCCCCAGCGGGTACGGCGCCACCGCCGGTCCGGTCCTCGACACCACGCAGAGCTTTACGGTGTCGGGATGGGCCAAGATCAACGATCTGGACGGCTACTACGCGGTCGTGGGTCAGAACGGCACGCACACCTCGGCGTTCGAGATCCGATACTCACCCGATGTCAAGGCGTGGATCTTCGGCATGCCCTCGACGGACGCCACTGGCGACCATTACCAGTGGGCGTTCGCGAGCAACACGGTGAGCCAGGCCAACATGTGGACTCACGTGGCCGGTGTTTACGACGCGCAGACGCACCAGGTCAGCCTTTACGTCAACGGCGTGCTGATGGGGCAGAACTCTGTGACGTCGGTGATCCCCGCGCCCGGCCCGCTCGTGGTCGGGGCGACCGTCTTCAATGATGCGACCACGGCGTTTTTCCACGGCTCGATCTCGGACGTACAGGCGTACCAGACCGCGCTGAACGGTTCGGAGATCGCCGAGATAGCCGCGTCGGCGACGAGGGCGTACGCGCCGAAGTCTCCCGGCCCGCACACGATGACGGCCTACACGGCCAATGCGGCCGGTGACACCTCGGGCTACCAGAACTACACCTTTTATTCGAACTCCGACCCCAGCACCACGTGCGCCTCGCTGGCCGCGTGCTTCAACAACGTGTCGATCAGTCCGGACAGCAACAAGAAGATCGGCAACGCCGACGGCGGGAACTCGTTCTCCTCGGACGACCTCACCAACGCCGGGTGGGCCAGCGGGGGAACCGTCAGCGTCAACGGCGCGACGTTCACCCTGCCCCAGTTCGGCGCCGGCCAGGCTGACAACGTGCTAGCGGCCAACCAGACCATCACCGTCGGCCAGGGCGTCCAGCCCACCGGCCTCAGCTCGCTGGAGTTCCTGGCCACCGGGACCACCACGGACGGCGGAAAGATGCCTCCGTCGATCAAGGACAACCTGACGACGCCGTTCGTGCCGACCGGCACCGCTGTGGTGAGCAGTTGGTGCTTCGACTCGACCAAGCCCGGCTCATGGTGCGCGCCGAGAGGTGTCATCCACTACACCAACGGTTTCGACGCACCGTATTTCCTGACCGTCCCGGACTGGGTGAGCGGCCCGGGCGCGCTGGCAGCGGTGACGTTGCCGCACCGCAACGAGCAACTCGGCCAGAACAGCCAGCTCCAGACCAAGATGTATGCCTTCTCCGTGCCGCTGGTCCCCGGCCTCACCGTGGCGTCGGTGACGCTGCCGGACGTGGGCACGAGCCCGGCGGCCACGCAGGCGCTGCACATCTACGGCATGGCGACCCGCAACACCACCGTCGACGGGGCGGCGGCCGGCAAGACCTGGACCGGTGCGTGGAGCGGCCCGACGGAGGGCCTGTTCAACTACGGCTCGACCTTCTCCGACGTCACCTTCCGTGAGGCGGTGCGGCCGTCGATCGGCGGCGACACAGTGCGGATCAAGTTCGACAACGCCCTCGGCGCCACACCGTTGAACATCGCGCACGCCAGCATCGCCCTCGCGTCGGCCGGCGGCGTCGCGCCGACAGCAGTGCCCGCGGCAACACCGCTGGCCCTCAGCTTCGGCACCCATCCGGGCGTGACGCTGCCCGAGGGCGGCATGGCCTACTCCGACCCGATACACCTGACCGTGCCAGCCAACAAGTACGTGCTGGTGTCGTTCCAGGTGGCCAATGACAGCGTGCCGTACATCCCGACGCACACCGATTCCAACAACACCGGCTATGGCTTCGTCACCGCCAATGCCACGGTCGCCGACAAGACCAACCACTCCGATGATCACACCCTGGACACGACCGGAACTCCGTTCACCGCGAACGGGCTGGGTGGATTCGTCACGAACGTGGTGACCAACCTGGATGTCCAGACCAGCGGCGTGCCGACACAGGTGGTGCTGGGCGATGGCTTCATCGACCAGACGCAAGCGGGCCCGACCGGTCACCGGCCGCCGGCCGCCGGCAATCTCGCCGACGTCTTCACCACCACCGAGGCGACGACCCCGACGCCGTACGGTTCGGTGTCCGAAGGCATCGAGTCCAACCGAGTGATGCAGGACTACCCGACAGCCAACGGCGGTGGGCCGTCTCTGTTGTCCCGCATCGACCGCGACGTGCTCGACCAGCCGGGCCTGAGCACGGTCGTGCTCGAGGAGGGGTTGCAGGACGTGCTGGCCGGCAAGTCGGCCACGGACCTCACATCCAACGGACTGAGCCTGCTCACCTCTCAACTGTTCAACGCTGATGTCGCCTTCGTGGGCATGGGCCTGACACCGTGTCTCGGCTACGCCGGCAACGGGGCGGACCCGAACGATGCCTGCACGACCGCGGTGGACGACCAGCGGCAGGCCGCCAACACGTGGCTGTCCGGCTTGGCCGCGAATGGAAAGAAGTACTACGTCAACTCGGACAGTGTGGTCGGGGTGCCGGATGCCAGTGGGCAACGGGTGCAGTTGCACCCGGCCGCCGACAGCGGTGACCATGTCAACCTGAGCGATGCCGGGTTCGGCGCGCTGGCCTCCGTGTACCAGGGAGCACAGGACACCTGGAAGCTGGATGACGGCGCCACCACGAGCGACCCGACGATCGCCGCCGACAGCGCCGACAACGGCGCCAGTCCGTACTTCCTGACCAGCCTGCCCGCTGGTGGCAACCCGGCCACGTTGGCCGGCACGGCGACGTGGGAGGCCGACTCGACCGTCGGCGAGGCACTCAGCCTGGACGGGGTGTCCGGCCACGCCGCCACCGACGGCCCGGCACTGGACACCAGTCGCAGCTTCACGGTGTCCGCATGGGTGAACCCGAGCTCGTTGCCGGGCACCAACGCGACCGTGTTGGCCGAGGACGGTCAGCACAGCAGTGCGTTCTTCCTGTTCTACAACCCGGCCTCGAAGAGCTGGAATTTCGCGGTGTCGCCGACGGACACGCCGACCGCCACCCTGCCGTGCGTGATCGCGCCCGACCAGGCGGCCACCAACACCTGGACCCATCTGGTGGGTGTTTACGACGCCGTGGCGATGACCGAGAGCCTCTATGTGAACGGGAAGTTCATCAACCTGGTCCGCAATGTGTCGTCGTTCGCCGCCACCGGGCCGCTGACCATCGGGCGACAGCGGTGGAGGGATGCCGACGCAGGCTTCTTGCCCGGCAAGATCAGTGACGCACAGGCGTGGAACTACGCCCTGACGCCGACGCAGGTCTCGGCGTTGTACCAGCGGATCAACTGATCACCTGATCGCACAGAAGGCCCCGGAGCCGAAGCTCCGGGGCCTTCTGTGTCAGATCCGGTAGTCCCTGTCGAGGGCGTCGGTGATGAGCATGTGGCCGGGCGAGTGGGTGATGGCGAACGGGGGCTTGGACGCCATCACGGCGGCCTGAGGGGTGACACCGCAGGCCCAGAAGACGGGGACCTCACCGGTGCGAAGGTCAACGGGCGCACCGAAATCGGGGTGTTGGAGGTCGGAGATGCCGAGGGCGGAGGGATCCCCGACATGCACCGGCGACCCGTGCACGGCCGGCATCAGACGCGTCACCTCGACGGCGGTGGCGACGAGGGAGGCGGGGACGGGGCGCATGGAGACGACGAGGGGTCCGCGGAGGCGAGGGGTGGGGCGGCAAGGGCGGTTGGTGATGTACATGGGGACGTTGGTGCCGCGGAGGGGAATGCCGGCGGCCAACAGAAAAGACTCGAAGGTGAAGCTGCAGCCGATGAGCACGGCGACGAGGTCGTCGCGCCAGAAGTCGGTGGCGTCGGGGCATTCGGTGTGGAGGGAGCCGTCGACCCAGACGCGGTAGGAGGGCAGGTCGGTGCGGAGGTCGGCGTCGGGGGCGAGTGCAGTGTGGGGGACACCGGTGTCGGTGACGTCGAGGACGGGGCAGGGCTTGGGGTTGCGCTGGGCGAAGAGCAGCACGTCGTAGGCCCAGTCGGCGGGCACGGCGATGAGGTTGGCCTGGGTGTGGCCGGGAGCCAGGCCGGAGGTGGGCGTGACGAGGCCGGAACGGAAGCGCGCACGAGCGTCGGCAGCGGTCACGAATTCAGGGTAGCGATGTAGTAAGCGCGCATATAGTATGTGTGCATGACAACTTACGAGTTCGAGCACACGGTGACGACCACGGCGACGCCGGCGGCGGTGTGGGCGAAGTGGAGCGACCCGGCGGACTGGCCGAGCTGGGACGAGGGGCTGGCGAAGGTGACGCTGGACGGCGAGTTCGTCCAAGGGGCGAGAGGGGAGCTGACGGTGGCGGGCCGGCCGCCGCTGGGGTACGTGCTGACGGAGGTGAGGCCGGGTGAAGGGTTCACCGACGAGACGGAGATGCCGGGCGGGGTGCTGCGGTTCGTGCACCGGATCGAGCCGGCGGGCGACGGCCGCTGGCTGCTCACACATCGGTTGGAGATCGAGGGCGACGACGAGCTGGCGGCGATGGGACCGATGATCACGGAGGACTTTCCCGACGCGGTCGGGGCACTGGCGAGAATGTGCGAATGAACGACGAGCCGCGGTCCCGCTGGACCGGCCCCGGGCGCAGCCCCGGCTTCCTGCTCTGGCGGGTGACGCTGGCCTGGCAGCGGGCGATGCGCGCGGCGCTGGCGCCGCACGGCCTCACCCACGTGCAGTTCGTGTTGCTGGCCACGTCCTGGTGGCTGGGGGATCACGAGGAGTCGCCGACCCAGCAGCGTCTGGCCGAGCAGGCCGGCACCGACACGATGATGACCAGCCAGGTGGTTCGCAAACTGGCCGACCGCGGCCTGGTCAATCGCACGCCGGACCCCCGGGACGCCCGGGCGCTGCGCATAGTGGTCACGCCGGACGGACGTGAGGTGCTGGCGGCGGCGCTGCGGGATGTGGAGCGGGCCGACGCCGAGTACTTCGCCGGTGTGGACGACGACTTTGTCGCCGGCCTGGCCCGACTGCTGCGTTAGGGATACGGCTTTTCCTTGGGGCGCAAAGCCTCGACGCGGTCGATCCGCCGGTCGCGGACCAGGTCGCGGATCTCGTGGGCCAGGGCGGTGACGTCGGTGATCTCCTGGGTCCGCCTGGTAGACGGTGATGAGCCGCTCGTCGTAGGCG
Organism: Kutzneria sp. NPDC051319; assembly: GCF_040682195.1. Taxonomy (NCBI): domain Bacteria; kingdom Bacillati; phylum Actinomycetota; class Actinomycetes; order Pseudonocardiales; family Pseudonocardiaceae; genus Kutzneria; species Kutzneria sp. NPDC051319. Next base: position 44,174 of record NZ_JBFBAM010000021.1, read on the forward strand.
GCGTTGATCGTCTTCATCTCCTACCCACTGCACGCGGCGGTGGCAAAAGACTTCCCGCCCAGGCAGACGAAACCGGCGGCGGCGGCGAGGTCCTGGGGGCTGCGGTCACGCAAGGAGGCCTGGGCGGCGGCGAGGGCGGACGGGGCGGGGAGGCCGGCGAGGAGCTGGCGGTGGAAGGCGGTCATCAGCGGGGCGGTGGCGAGGTCGGGAATCGGTACCACGGAAGCGATGAGCGTGGCGGTGCCGCGCGAAAGGAAGGTGGCGGACAGGCCGAGGAGCTCGTCGCCGGTGCAGACCAGGGATCGCCCGATGTCGCACGAAGCGAGCACAACGGTGTGCGGAACCTGCTGGGCCCGTTCGAGATCGTGCACGACCAGCGGCCCGTCGTGCAGCCGCAGGCTGGTGAACAGGGGATTGTCCAAGGCCAGGCGGCCATGTGCGGCCAGGTGGGCGACGCCGCAGCTGCGGAGGAGCCCGAGCACCCGGTCGACGGTGGCGTCCAACCAAGGTGTGACGCCGTAAAGCGAAGCGACGGCGATGGCTTCCGAGCGAGCGCCGGAAAGGCCGGGCCCGGCGACAACGGCGACACCGGGACGGGCGTCGAATCGTGTTGACTGCCAAAGGGTTGCCGACGGCGACACGGTCACCGGGAGCCCGATGCGGCTGGGCAGCACCGACCACGGCAGGTCGTGCAACGGCCCGGTCGGCACCACGACCAGCGGCCGATCGTCCACACGGAATGGTCCCAGCAGGAGATTGTCCAGCCGTGCAGCGGCATCCTCCAGCAAGGTCAGCGCGGCCGGCGACGGCCGCCGGGCCAGCCGGTGCAGGGCGAACGGCAGCCGCTCGACCAAGCCGGCGACGTCGGCCACCGACCCGAGCGGCACCAGCGAGGAAACACCGTCGACCACGCCGATGCCGTGCAGCTGACCGTCGAGCTGGACGAACTCCACCAGGGCGTTCGAACCGAGATCCAGCTCAGCCAGCGAAACCGGCTCCACGACACGGAAATCGCCGCCTCGGTGCAGCCGCACATGATCCCGGATCCGATGCTCTAACCCGACCTGCCGCCGCGCGGAACGGGCGTTGCGGACGACGCTGCGCAGCTGGGCCAACAGGTCGGCCAACACGGGATCGTCCGGTGGCAGCACGGGCTGGTGCACCAGGCGACGACTCCGCTCCGCCCACGAGAAAACCTGCGCCACCCGGCCGTCCCGCAACGCCGCCCGCAGACCGAGCTCGGTCAGCTCCGCTCGATGCACGGCCGAATACGCGCGGAGATCCGTTGCCCCCAAAGACATGCTGTACTCGTCCAACACCCGCAGCCCATGCCGCAGCGCCCGCGACGATCCGGCCGTGTCGCCGGAACGCTGCCGCAGCAACGCCTCCGCATACCAACCCCGGGCCCGAAGACCGGCCGGCCCACGGCGACGAGCCTGGGCGGCCTCGCCCAGCAACTCCGCGTCGTCCAGCACCAAAGCCGCCGCCAGTCGAGCCTCCAGGGCGGCGGCGGGCCAACCGGAACGCACCAAGGCCGCCACCATGTCCCGCATTCCACGCCGCGAAACGGAAAGGCCGAGCGCCAGCGACGACCGTACGACGATCAACCGCGCCAACTCCGCCCACTCGGTGCGCTGCTGCCGCAGGAACTGCCGCCGGGCCCGCCGGGCCTGTGTCAACGCCGTCGGCCAGTCGCGGGCCAGCAGCGCCGCCTGCGCCTGCAACACCAACGCCCCCGGCAACAGCAGGCCGCGCCGCTCAACAGAGAACGCATGCACGGCTCGTTCCGCCGCTTCCTGCGCCTCCGACGCCGAACCGACCGCCAACAACAGCTCGCCCCGGTCCATGAACACCGGCCCCAGCTGCCCGCCCTCGGCGCCGATCGCCCGCTCCGCGCGGTCGAGATGCGCCAGCGCGGCCGGCACGTCGCCACGCAGCGTCTCCATGAAGCCGAGGTTCTCGGCGATGATGCCGGTCGCCAGGTGCCGGCCGAGTTTGCGGGCCAGCTGATCGGCCGCCGTCAGGTCGGCCTCGGCTGCGCCGAACGAGTGACGTTCGGTGTGGAGGATGCCGCGGTTGACGAGAGTGCGTTGCAGATTCAGCAAATCACCCGTACGGCGCAGCAGCGGCACCGCGACCTGGTACTCGGAGTGCGCCTCGGACAGCCGCCCGAGCTGGTGCAGCATGTCCGCCCGCTGGGCCCGGGCCCGCGCCCGACCGGCCCCGTCAAGATCGGGTACGGCCAGGTCGATCTCCCGGAGCGCCGGCCCCGGCCGACCCTGCTGCAACAGCGCCGCCGCCAGCAGAATCCGGCTCTCCGCCGCCAGTTCCGCCCGTGCGGAAACGGCGATCGACCTCCGCAAATGCACCGCTGCGGCCACCACGTCACCGGACTGGAGCAGCGACCGCCCCCATGCCCGCTCGGCGATCGACAGCGCCTCCGTGTCGCCGTCACGACGGGCCCGCAGCACCGCCGCCGCGCACGCCGGCCCGGCGCGTCCGGCGGCCCGGTCAGCCAGCCGCAGCGCCTCCTCGGCCACCGCGAGCGCGGTACCGCTGTTCACACCAAAGAGGATGAACCCGTCACACCCGTCCCGAAAATGCGATTAACCGGGATGTATCACGGGTGCCGCCGGCGGCTCGGTGATGCATGAGGAGGGGACAACCTATGGACGAGCTGATCGTCGACAGCCGTCACTGCGACGAGGTCGTGGAGCTGCTGACCGACCGGTTGCACGTGCTGCCCGCCGACCACTACCGGGACGCGGACGGCGTCATCGGCCTCACACTGGTCGGGCCGCTCGACTTCGCAGGCTACGAGCCGGCCGCCCGCAAGCAGTACGCGGACGAGACCGACCTGACCGGCATGGACCTGCTGTTCTACGACATCGGCCGCCGCTTCGCCGACGAGCACGGCTTCGTGCCGCTGCTCGACCGCAACACCGAGGACGTGTTGGCCAACCCGCAGCACAAGGGGTTCGGGCCGGCGTTCGCCTACGACCACGTCGTGCCGATCCCGGATACCGCCGCCGGGGAGGGCGTGCACATCGGCGTGATCGACACGGCGCCGACTCGGCACCCGGACCTGCCGCCCTCGCACGTGCTGACCGACACCTACTTCGACCCCGACGAGACCTCGAAGATGGTGGCCGGCCACGGCACGTTCGTCGCCGGCCTGATCCGGCAGAAGGCCCCGGCGGCGATGATCCACATGCGGGCCGGCCTGTCCTCGGACACCGGCCGGACCAGCCGCTGGCAGCTGGCCAAGGACATCGGCGCGTTCGTCGGCGACGACATCCAGATCCTCAACCTGTCGCTGGGATTCGAGGACGCCGAGGTGCCCGCGTCGACCGCCCGCGCACTGTCCCGGTTGAGTCCGGCGGTGTTTGTCGTCGCGGCCGCCGGCAACGACCACACCGACCGGGTCTGGCCGGGCGCGTTCGGCTCCGTGCTCGACGTGGCCTTCACCGGCGGCGAGACCTGGTCCTGGATCAACGCCGCCGCACCCGACGACTGCCCGAGCGCCTACCTGTACGGCACCTTCGAGGACACACCGTTCACCGGCTACGCGACCTGGCACGGCAGTTCCTTCGCGTCCGCGTTCGTCACCGGCTCGATCGCGGCCCGCATGACCACGGCGGACATGAGCGCGGCGGAGGCGTACCGCTCGCTGACGCTCGACGCCGACTCGATGGTGGCGGCGCTGCATGCCTGACGTCGCCGAGTTGGTCCTGCGGGCCAGGCGCGGCGAGCAGGCCGCGTGGGACGAGATCGTGGAACGGTTCGCGCCGCTCGTGTGGGCCGTGTGCCGGCGACACAACCTGTCGGCCGCCGACACCGACGACGTCAACGCCACCGTGTGGCTGCGGCTCGTCGAACGCCTCAACACCCTGCGGGAGGCCGCCGCGCTGCCCGGCTGGATCGCCACCACCACCCGCAACGAGTGCCTGCATCTGTTGCGAGACAAGAAGAAGCAGATCAGCGTCGAGGACATCGACGGGCCCGACGAGCGGCCCGAGCTCGACGCGTGGCTGCTCATGCAGGAGCGGCACATCGCGTTGCGGGTGGCCTTCCGGGAGCTGTCGGAGCGCTGCCGGCAGCTGCTCAACCTGCTGTTCGCCGAGGAAACCGTCCGCTACGCCACGATCTCCGCCAAGATCGGCGTGCCGGTCGGCAGCATCGGGCCCAGCCGCATGCGGTGCCTCGACACCCTCCGCGGCAACCCCGCGCTGGCCGCATTCGAGGAGGAGTCGTGACCGGTTTCTGGGACGGCGACGACCAGCTGCTGGCCGACCTCGCCGAGGCCGTCCTCGCCGCCCGCGAGGTGCCCCCGCGCCTGGTCGACGCCGGCAAGGCCGCCTTCGCGTGGCACACCGTCGACGCCGAACTGGCCGCGCTGGCCTTCGACTCCGACGTCGAGCCCGCCGCCATGCGGGCCGAGACCGCCACCCTGCGGGCCATGACCTTCGTGGCCAGCCACGCCACCATCGAGGTCGAGGTCACTGCCGACGCCCTGCTCGGCCAGGTCGCCCCGCCCCGCTCCGGCGAGCTCCTCGTCCGCCAGGCCGACGGCCTCGTCCGCACGGTCCAGGTCGACGCCCTCGGCTGGTTCACGATCCGCCCCCGCCCCACTGGCCTGTTCCGCCTCGAACTCACCCAGTCCAGCGGGCCTCGCGTCCTGACGGCCTGGACCTCGCTGTAAACCGTGCCGCTGCCCACCCCGGCCCCTGCTACCGTCGAATGAGGGGCGATAGATCCCCGTATATCGCGCTGACCAGGGTTTATGCACCACGGCGGGTTCTTGTCGGGGCGGCGGCCTAGGCTGAACAGCGTGTCGAGGTGCATTCAAGGGGGACTGTCGAAGTGACCCAGCCCGGCCGACTGTCCGGTCTGCTGACCGCCGTGCTCGCGGACAAGTCGCTGCGTGAGGCGCTGGGGGCGGTGGAGCAACCACGCCTGGAGCTGGAGGGCCCGCCGGCCGGGCGGCCGCTGCTGGTGGCGGCGCTGGCCACGGAGCGCCCGGTGCTGGCGATCACGGCGACGGGCCGCGAGGCGGACGAGCTGGCGGCGATCGCCAAGGACCTGCTCGGCCCGGACGCGGTGGAGCTGTTCCCGTCCTGGGAGACGCTGCCGCACGAACGGTTGTCGCCGCGGGCGGACACCGTGGGCCGGCGGCTGGAAGTGCTGCGGAGGCTGGCGCATCCGGAGGAGCATCCGGCGGGCCAGGTCAAGGTGATCGTCGCGACGATCCGCAGCCTGATCCAGCCGATGGCCCCGCAGTTGGGCGAACTGGCCCCGGTGCACCTGGAGATCGGCGCGGAGCACGACTTCCGCCAGCTGGTGGAGCGCCTGGCCGAGCTGGCCTACGTCCGTGTGGACATGGTGGAGAAGCGCGGCGAGTTCGCGGTCCGCGGCGGCATTCTCGACGTCTTCCCGCCGACCTCGGAGCACCCGGTCCGGGTGGAGTTCTGGGGCGACGAGGTGAGCGAGATCCGGCCGTTCTCCGTGGCCGACCAGCGCTCGCTGCCGGGGGAGATCCAGGCCTTCACGGCCCCGCCGTGCCGGGAGCTGCTGCTCACCGACGACGTCAAGGCCCGGGCGGCGGAGCTGGCCGCGGACCACCAGGCCGACGCGCAACTGGCGGAGATGCTGGACAAGCTGTCCAACGGCATCGCGGTGGAGGGCATGGAGGCCCTGATCCCGGCGCTGTGCCAGGGCGAGCTCCAGCTGCTCACGGAGGTCGTGCCCGAGGGCACGATCGTGCTGGTCAACGACCCGGAGAAGATCCGCACCCGGGCCCAGGACCTGGTCCGCACGGGCCAGGAGTTCCTCGAGGCCTCGTGGATGGCGGCAGCCAGCGGCGGCAAGGCCCCGATCGACCTGGGGGCCTCGGCCTACCGCGCGCTGGCGGACGTCGCGACGACCACAGTGGACAGTGGTCGCGCCTGGTGGACGCTGAGCCAGCTGACCTCGGACGCGGAAGGCGTGCTGCGCCTGGACGTGGCGCCGGTGGAGGCCTACCGCGGCGAGGTGGACCGGGCCTTCGCGGACCTGCGGGCCCACACGGCGACCGGCGGGACGGCGCTGCTCATCGTGCCGGGAACCGGTACGGCGCAACGGGCCGTGGAACAGATGTCCGACGCGGAGGTGCCCGCGCGCCTGGCCGAGAACGGCCTGTTCGACGCCCCGGAGCCGGGTGTCGTCACGGTCGCCCGCGGCTCGATGGAGGACGGCTTCCTGGCCGGCGGTCTCGGCCTCGTCGTCCTCACGGAGACGGACCTGACCGGCGGCCGCGGCGGCACGTCCACGCGGGACATGCGCAAGATGCCGTCCCGCCGCCGCAACGCCGTGGACCCGCTGGCCCTCAAGCCCGGCGACTACGTGGTGCACGAACAGCACGGCATCGGCCGCTACGTGGAGATGGTGCAGCGCACGGTCGCCGGCGCCACCCGCGAGTACCTGGTGCTGGAGTACGCGGCCAGCAAGCGCGGCCAGCCCGGCGACCGCCTGTTCGTGCCGACCGACCAGCTCGACGAGGTCTCCCGCTACGTCGGCGGCGAGCTGCCCACGCTGAACAAGCTCGGCGGCTCGGACTGGAAGAACACCAAGGCCAAGGCCAAGAAGGCGGTCAAGCAGATCGCCGCCGAGCTGGTGCAGCTCTACGCCGCGCGCCAGTCCGCCCCCGGCCACGCCTTCGGCCAGGACACGCCGTGGCAGCGTGAGCTGGAGGACGCCTTCCCCTTCACCGAGACGGCCGACCAGCTGGCCGCCATCGACGAGGTCAAGGGCGACATGGAGCGCGCGGTCCCGATGGACCGGGTGATCTGCGGCGACGTCGGCTACGGCAAGACGGAGATCGCGGTCCGGGCGGCGTTCAAGGCGGTGCAGGACGGCAAACAGGTGGCGGTGCTGGTGCCGACCACGCTGCTGGCCCAGCAGCACCTCAACACGTTCAACGAGCGCATGCGGCAGTTCCCGGTCAACGTCAAGGGACTGTCCCGGTTCACCGACCCGATGGAGTCGGAGAAGGTCGTGGCCGGCCTGGCCGACGGCGAGGTCGACATCGTCATCGGCACGCACCGCCTGTTGCAGACCGGCTTGCGCTACAAGGACCTCGGCCTGGTCATCGTGGACGAGGAGCAGCGCTTCGGCGTCGAGCACAAGGAGCACATCAAGGCGCTGCGCACGCACGTCGACGTGCTGACCATGTCGGCCACGCCGATCCCGCGCACGCTGGAGATGAGCCTGGCCGGCATCCGCGAGATGTCGACCATCCTCACCCCGCCCGAGGAGCGGCACCCGATCCTCACCTACGTCGGCGCCTACGACGACAAGCAGGTCGGCGCGGCCATCCGCCGCGAGCTGCTGCGCGACGGCCAGGTCTTCTTCGTGCACAACCGGGTCTCCTCGATCGAGCGGGCGGCCCGCCGGATCCGCGAGCTGGTGCCGGAGGCCCGCGTCGCCACCGCGCACGGCCAGATGAACGAGGACCGCCTCGAGAAGATCATCGAGGGCTTCTGGGAGCGCGAGTTCGACGTCCTGGTCTGCACCACGATCGTCGAGACCGGCCTGGACATCTCCAACGCCAACACGCTGATCGTGGAGCGCGGCGACCTGCTCGGCCTGGCCCAGCTGCACCAGCTGCGCGGCCGCGTCGGCCGGGCCCGGGAACGCGGCTACGCCTACTTCCTGTACCCGCCGGACGGCACGCTGACCGAGACCGCGCACGACCGGCTGGCCACCATCGCGCAGAACACCGAGCTGGGCGCCGGCATGGCCGTGGCCATGAAGGACCTGGAGATCCGCGGCGCCGGCAACATCCTCGGCGCCGAGCAGTCCGGCCACATCGCCGGCGTCGGCTTCGACCTCTACGTGCGGCTGGTCGGCGAGGCGGTCGAGGCGTTCCGCAAGCACGCCGGCGCGCCGTCCGAGGAGGACGCCGAGGAGATGGCCGAGGTCCGCGTCGACCTGCCCGTGGACGCGCACATCCCGCACGACTACGTGCCGGGCGAGCGGCTGCGGCTGGAGGCGTACCGCAAGATCGCGGCGGCCTTCGACGAGACCATGCTGACGGCGGTCAGGGAGGAGCTCCAGGACCGCTACGGCCAGCCGCCGGCCCCGGTGGAGCGGCTGCTGGCGGTGGCGCGGTTCCGCCAGACCTGCCGCCAGCACGGCGTGACCGAGGTGGCCACCCAGTCCAGCTCGATCCGGTTCGCGCCGATGGAGCTGATGGATTCCCAGCTGGTGCGGTTGAAGCGGCTGTATCCGAAGGCCCTGTACAAGCCGACCACGCACACCGTGTCGGTGCCGCGGCCGACGGAGGGCCCGGCCGGCGGCCGGATCGGCGCGCCGCCGCTGCGGGACACCGAGCTGCTGGACTGGTGCGCCCACTTCGTGGAGACCTTGCTCGGAAAACCCAAGCCGGTAGCCGCTGGTTGAGATCATCTTCGCTGTGAGAGAGTGCGCACTGTGACGATCGCCATTCGCCGTCCCATCGCAGTTCTCGCCGCGTGCGCCGCTGTCGGCGCCCTGGTCACCGGCTGTGGTGCCGGCCCGGGTGGCGGTGACATCGGCGCCGCGGCAGTGATCGGCGGCACGACGATCCCCCTCGACGTCGTCCAGCAGAACATCACCAACGTGCTGGTCGGCAGCGCCGACGCGCGCAAGATGCAGCAGCAGAAGCCGAGCACCTTCCCGCAGATCGCCCGGACGATCGTGGGCCTGTCGGTGCTGCACGAGGCGACCAGCCAGCTGGCGGCCAAGTCCGGCATCAAGATCGACCAGGCCCAGGTGGACCAGGTGTACGGCCCGGCCACCGCGGCCGGCAAGGGGCTGGGCCTGAGCCAGACCGCCGACGTCCAGGCCAAGGGCCCGCTGCTGCGTGACTACATCGGCGACGAGATGGTGTGGAGCAAGCTCGGGGCCAAGCAGGTCAAGACCGCGCTGGCCACCGTGGACTACGCGCAGGTGGCGGACCGCAACGCCGCCCAGGCGCTGGTGAACAAGGTCGTCGCGCACCCCGAGGACGACAAGAAGCTGTTCTCGGCCACCGCCGGCGCGGCCGTCGACGCCGCCGCGACGCCGACCGGCGTGCCCCAGGACCTGGTCCTGCTGTTCGCCGCCAACGCCGGCGAGGTCGTCGCCTTCCCGATGCAGTCCGAGAACGCATGGGCGGTCGTCTACGTCAAGAAGCGTGTGGACAACGCCGGCGACACCACGGGCGGCCAGGACACCAGCCAGCTCGCCGAGACCTTCGGCCAGCTGCAGGCGTTCCGCTTCGCCCAGCAGGCCGGCCTGACCCTGAACCCGCGCTTCGGCGTGTGGGAGCCGCTGCTCGGCCAGGTCTCGCCCAGCGACGGCGAGTCCTCGACCATTTCGGCGCCGGTGCGGAACCCGAAGTCGTGACCGCTGTTGTCGTCCTGCTCAGCCCGCGCCTGCCCGGCGTGCTGCCGGCGGCGGCGCTGCCGGCGCTGCGGGCCGCGACCGAGGTGTGGGCGGGCAAGGATGTGCCGGAGCAGCTGCGGCAGTCCCTCGGGGCCCGCGAGCTGGCGGCCGAAGAGCTGACCGACGACGCGGTCCTGATCGCCACCGACGCCACCGAGCCGGCCGCGGCCGCGCTGCTGGCGGCCGGGGCGACCCGGATCGACACCCCGGAGCCGGTCGGTGCCGCGCTGCTGGACGCGGCGTCGGTGATGGACCGGCTGCGTTCGCCCGGCGGCTGCCCGTGGGATGCGGAGCAGACGCACGAGTCGCTGCGGCAGTACCTGGTCGAGGAGACCTACGAGCTGCTGGAGGCGATCGAGGACGGCGACCGGGCGGCGCTGCGCGAGGAGCTCGGCGACGTGCTGCTCCAGGTGCTGTTCCACGCCCGCGTGGCCGCCGAGAACGGCGACGACCCGTTCGACATCGACAACGTGGCCGGCGACCTGGTGGACAAGCTGGTCGGACGGCATCCGCACGTGTTCGCCACCGAGGAGGAGGGCTTCGAACTCGACCGGCACGACCGGCGGTGGGAGGAGCTCAAGCAGGCCGAGAAGAAGCGCGAGTCCAGCGTGGACGGCGTTGCTCTCGGCCAGCCCGCGGTGTCGCTGGCGGCCAAGCTGACCCAGCGCGTCGCCCGCGTCGGCCTGCCGGTGGACCTGCTGCCCTCGGGCGACGACACCGGCGCGACGCTGTTCGGCGTCACCGCCGTGGCCAAGCTGACCGGCGAGGATCCCGAGAGCGAGCTGCGGGGCGTGGCCCGGCAGTTCGAGCGAGACGTGCGGGCCGCGGAGCTGTCGGCCAAGGCGGCCGGACTGGACCCGACGCGGCTGACCGCGGACGACTGGCGCCGGCACTGGCCGCCGCGTCACTCTCCCTTGGCCACGTAGCCTGGGTGACATGGCCTACTCGACCCCACCGCGCTCGCAGGCCGAGTCGCCATACCCACCTCCGCCGCCGCCCCCGCGCAAGGGCCGCGGCGGCGAGATCTTCGGCAAGGTCTTCCTGATCGCGCTGGTGCTCCTGCTGGGCGCCGGCGCGATCTATGCCGTCAACTGGCTGAGCCATCCCGGCCCGCCGACGCCGACGGGGCCGACCGGGCCGCCGCCGTTCCGGGTGCCGCCGCTGGACGTGGCCAAGAACTCCGCGATCCCCGGCCCGGCCACCCCACCGCCGGCCGCGCAGACCGCGGCGCCCAAGGAGAACCTCCAGGGCTGGCTCACCCGCGTCGCCTACTACAGCGACGTGCCGGAGCGGGTGCTCACCGCCTACGCCCACGCCGATCTGGCCTACCAGGCCAAGGACCCGTCCTGCCACGTCACCTGGGCCACGCTGGCCGGCGTCGGGCGGGTCGAGTCCAAGCACGGTCGCTACGGCGGCGCCAGCGTGCTGGACAGCGGCGAGGAGTCCCGGCCGATCATCGGCCCCGCGCTGGACGGCAGCCCCGGCTTCCTGGCCGTGCCGGACACCGACAAGGGCGTGCTGGACGGCGACACCAAGTGGGACCACGCCGTCGGCCCCATGCAGTTCGCGCCGGCCACCTGGCACCGCTGGGGCGTGCGGGCCAGCGACGACGGCAAGGCCGCGGACCCGCAGGACATCGACGACGCCGCCATGACCGCGGCCCGCTACCTGTGCGCGATGGGCGGCGACCTGTCGGTGCCGAAGAACTGGTGGTCGGCCGTGCTGACCTACAACAACTCCACCGCCTACGGCCAGGACGTCTTCAGCAACGCCGACGCCTACGGCAAGGTCAGCCTGGGCAAGCTCTGAGCTGTTCGGAAGGGACCATTCCTCCACTCGGAGTGGAGGAAGTACGCCTTCACGTCGTCAGTTGCCGGCCTGGGCGTCGCCGGGACGGCCAAGGGACAGGCGGGCGCTGACCTCGCCGAGGGCCTCCTGGTACTCGGGCAGCGGGTACATCGCCACGGCCAGCCGGAGCTTGGTGATGGCCTCCGCGAACCGGCCCTGGCGCTGCAGGGTCTTGCCCAGCGCGAACAGCGAGTAGTGGTCGCTGGGATCCATCTCGACGAGTCGGGTGAAGGCCTCTTCGGCCCGTCTGAACTGGGCGGAGTTGAGGTAGGCGCGGCCCGCGAGCTGGATGACGCTCGGCAGGTCCGGCTCGGCCTCGACCACCGGACGCAGTTCGCGCAGCGCGTCCAGCGGACGGCCGTTCGACACCAGCGCCTCGGCTCTGCGGAACGCCTCGAAGGTGCTGTCGCTCATGGTCGTCCCCACAGTACGCAAGATCGCGGGTGACTTCGATGGACCATCCGGGGACATCGCCGGAGACAGGTGGCGCGCACGACCAGCAGTTTGATAGATTTAACGGTCAGAACGCACAGCTCAAGGCCACGAAAAAACGTGTCTGCGCCAGAATATAACGGTGAGTGAGGTCAGTTGTCAAGCCCTGCGAGTATTCCGGACAGTCAGGAAATCGACCGAGAGCAGGAATACGTCGCCATGCTCTACGGCCGGCTCGACGACCTCCGGGAACAGACGTCGCGCCGGCTGGCCCGCGTGCTGCTGGAGACGGGCGGCACGCCGCAGGCCCGTTCCGAGCGTGACACGGCGACGGCAATGCACTCGAGCGATCTCGCCCAGTACAGCGCGGTCGAGAACGGCCTCTGTTTCGGGCGGCTCGATTTCGAGAACGGCGAACTTCAGCACATCGGGCGAATCGGCATCTTCCGCACCGAGGGTGACTACGAACCGCTGCTGATGGACTGGCGCGCCCCCGCGGCCCGCCCCTTCTACCTCGCCACCGCCGCCTCGCCCGACGGCGTGACCCGCCGCCGGCACATCCGCACCCGCCGCCGTGCCGTGGTCGGCCTGGACGACGAGGTCCTGGACCTGGCCCAGGCCGTGCCCGGCCGCAACGAGGGCCTGGTCGGCGAGGCGACGCTGCTGGCCGCGGTGGGCGCCAGCCGCACCGGCCGGATGAGCGACATCGTCGCCACCATCCAGGCCGAGCAGGACCGGATCATCCGGTCCGAGCTCAACGGCGTGCTGGTCGTGCAGGGCGGGCCCGGCACCGGCAAGACGGCGGTGGCCCTGCACCGCGCCGCCTACCTGCTCTACACCCACCGCCGCCAGCTGGAGAAGCGCGGCGTGCTGGTGGTCGGCCCCAACTCCACCTTCCTCAACTACATCAGCCAGGTCCTGCCGTCGCTGGGCGAGACCGGCGTGCTGCTCAACACCGTCGGCGAGCTCTACCCGGGGCTCAAGGCCGTCGGCGCCGAGCCGGTCGAGGTCAGCGCGGTCAAGGGCCGCCTGGTCATGGCCGAGGTGCTCGCGTCGGCGGTGCGGGACCGGCAGTGGGTGCCGCGGGACGGCATCGAGATCCCGCACGAGCGCGACACGCTGGTGCTGGACCGCAAGACGGTGGCCGATGCTCGGGGCCGGGCCCGGCGCTCGCGCCGCCCGCACAACGCGGCCCGTCCCGTCTTCGAGCGGGAGATCATCGGCGCGTTGGCCCGGTTGGTGGCCAACCGGCTCGGCTCGCAGTTCCTCGACGCCGACGACGTCAGCGACATCCGGTCCGAGCTGCGCGAGGACGAGCGGGTGATGGCGGCGATCGACAAGCTGTGGCCGATCCTCACGCCCGAGCAGCTGCTGACCGACCTGTACGCGTCCGAGAAGCGGATCAACGCCGCCGGCCGCGGGCTCAGCCAGCGGGAGCGCCAGCTGCTGCGCCGCGAGCCCGGCGCCGAGTGGACGCCGGCCGACGCGCCGCTGCTGGACGAGGCCGCCGAGCTGCTGGGCGAGGACGACCGCGCCCTCAAGGCGGCGGCCGCGGCCAAGCGCCGGCAGGACCTCGCCTACGCCCAGGGCGTGCTGGACATCCTGGACCTCCAGGACGAGTCCGACCCCGATGTCCTGATGGCCGTGGACATGCTGAACGCCGACGCCCTGGTCGCCCGCGTCGCCCAGAGCGACTACCTGACCGCCGCCGAGCGCGCCGCCGACGACCGCACCTGGACCTTCGGCCACGTGATCGTGGACGAGGCGCAGGAGCTGTCGGAGATGGTGTGGCGGGTGCTGATGCGCCGCTGCCCCAGCCGTTCCATGACCGTGGTCGGCGACATCGCGCAGACCGGCGACCTGGCCGGCACCACGTCGTGGGGCCAGGCGCTCAGCCCGTACGTGGCCAACCGGTGGCGGCTGGCCGAACTCACCGTGAACTACCGGACCCCGGCCGAGATCATGGCCGTGGCCACCGACGTGCTGGCCAGCCTCGACCCGGACGCCGTGCCGCCGAGCTCGGTCCGTGACTCGGGACTGCCGCCGTGGCACGAAGAAGTCGACGATCTGGCCGAGGCGGTGCCCCGCGCCGTGGCGCGGGAGGAGAAGCGGCTGGACGACGGCCGCCTCGCGGTGCTGGTGCCGCGCTCGCTGGCCGGCGCGTTCGCGGTCGGCGGCGACGACCTGGAGAGCCCGGTGGTGGTGCTGACCGTCGGACAGGCCAAGGGGCTCGAGTTCGACTCGGTGCTGCTGGTCGAACCGGAGTTGATGTTGACCGAGTCGCCGCGGGGCGCGAACGACCTGTACGTGGCCATGACCAGGGCGACCAAGCGCCTCGGCGTGCTCCATACCGGACAACTCCCGGCGGTGCTCGCGAAGCTGACCCCTTTCTCCCTCGATTCAGAATGATTACGCTCTCGTTTCGGCACGCGAGCGTGCCGCCTCCGGGTGATCTGTCCACCCGGCTAGGCTGGTTGTGGGATGAGCCCCTGAACGCTGGATAGGAGCTGTTGTGGCGGTCATCGAGCAGGTCGGCGCGCGCGAGATCCTGGACTCGCGAGGCAACCCGACCGTCGAGGTAGAGGTCGCGCTGGACGACGGCACGCTGGCCAGGGCCGCGGTGCCCTCCGGCGCGTCGACCGGTGAGCACGAGGCCGTCGAGCTGCGTGACGGCGACACGACCCGGTACAACGGCAAGGGCGTGGAGAAGGCCGTCACCGCCGTCCTCGACGAGATCGGCCCCGAGCTGGTCGGCATCGAGGCCGTCGAGCAGCGGGTGGTCGACCAGAAGCTGGTCGACCTGGACGGCACCCCGGACAAGGGGCGCCTGGGCGCGAACGCCATCCTCGGCGTCTCGCTGGCGGTGGCCAAGGCCGCCGCCGAGTCCAGCGGGCTGGAGCTGTTCCGCTACCTGGGCGGCCCCAACGCGCACATCCTGCCGGTGCCGATGCTGAACATCCTCAACGGCGGTTCGCACGCGGACACCGACGTGGACATCCAGGAGTTCATGATCGCGCCGATCGGCGCCGAGTCCTTCCGCGAGGGCCTGCGCTGGGGCGTCGAGGTCTACCACGCCCTCAAGTCCGTGCTGAAGAGCAAGGGCCTGGCCACCGGCCTGGGCGACGAGGGCGGCTTCGCGCCCAACCTGTCCAGCAACCGCGAGGCGCTGGACCTGATCGCCGTGGCCGTCGAGAAGGCCGGCTACAAGCTGGGCCGCGACGTGGCGCTGGCGCTGGACGTGGCCGCCACCGAGTTCTACTCGGACGGCGCCTACACCTTCGAGCAGTCCAAGCGCAGCGCGGAGCAGATGACCGCGTACTACGCCGACCTGGTCAGCTCGTACCCGATGGTCTCCATCGAGGACCCGCTGTCCGAGGACGACTGGGACGGCTGGGTGCAGCTGACCGCCGAGCTCGGCGACAAGGTGCAGATCGTCGGCGACGACCTGTTCGTCACCAACCCGGAGCGCCTGGAGGAGGGCATCTCCCGCCGCGCCGCCAACGCGCTGCTGGTGAAGGTCAACCAGATCGGCACGCTGTCGGAGACGCTGGACGCGGTCGCGCTGGCCACCTCCTACGGCTACCGCTCGATGATGAGCCACCGGTCCGGCGAGACCGAGGACACCACCATCGCCGACCTCGCGGTGGCCACCGGCGTCGGCCAGATCAAGACCGGCGCCCCGGCCCGCGGCGAGCGCACCGCCAAGTACAACCAGCTGCTGCGCATCGAGGAGACCCTCGGTGACGCCGCCCGCTACGCCGGCGAGCTGGCCTTCCCGCGGTTCACCGCCGAGGCCTGATGCCCGAGCGCGAGCACGGTCGGCAGCCCCGGCGCAGGCAGGACACGTCCAGCCAGCGCCGCGGGCCCGACCGTGCTCGCCGCGCGGCGGCCAAGCCGGCCGCCGCGGAGCAGGACCAGCCGGCCCCGCGGCCGCGCCGCAGCACGTCCCGCCAGGACACGGGCCGCACCCGCACCGGCGGCGCGTTCGGGCTGTCGGCCACCAGGCAGGCCGCGGTGCTGGCGATGGTCGTCTGCGCCCTGGCGCTGTCCATCGCGGTGCCGCTGCGGACGTACCTGACGCAGCACGCGCAGGTGCAGCAGGAACTGGCCCAGCAGGCCAAGCTGCAACAGCAGGCCGAACAGCTGGAGCAGCGCAAACAGCAGTTGGCCGACCCCGCGCAGATCCAGGCCGAGGCGCGCAGCCGTCTGGGCATGGTGATGCCGGGGGAGACGCCGTACACGGTGCAGCTGCCCGGCGACGGGCAGCAGGGCGGCCAGCACGGCTCGCCGCAGCAGCAGGCGTCGGGCCGGCCTTGGTTCGATCAGTTGTGGGATTCGATCACCGGGAGTGGCTCGTGACGGCGGGGATCAGGGAAGCGATCACCGAGCTGGACCGGGAGGTGATCGCCCAGCAGCTCGGCCGTCCGCCGCGCGCGCTCCGGGCCATCGCGCACCGGTGTCCCAGCGGCCACCCCTCCGTCGTGCAGACCGCGCCGCGGCTGGAGGACGGCACGCCGTTCCCGACGCTGTACTACCTGACCTGCCCCCGGCTGACCGCGCTGGCCAGCAGGCTGGAGGCGGACGGCATGATGCGGGAGCAGACCGCGCGGCTGGCCGAGGACGAAGAGCTGGCGGCCCGGTACCTGGCCGCGCACCGCTCATACCTGGCCGAGCGCGACGCCATCGACTCGCTGGGCACCGAGGTCAGCGCCGGCGGCATGCCCAGCCGGGTCAAGTGCCTGCACGTGCACATCGCGCACGCGCTCGCCTGCGGCCCGGGCGTCAACCCGTTCGGCGACGAGGCCCTCGCGGCACTGGCCTCGGACTGGCCGGCTGGCGACTGCGCCTGACGTCACCCGCCAATAGCTGTACGTTGGTGACACCTCTGGTGACGCTGTGTGCACCATATGGGCTAGTCATGCCTCCCCGAGGTGCAAATATCCGTCAACGAAGTGACACTCGTCCGGGTCTGGGGCAGGCTGACCGTGAGCTAACGGCGTGTAGGCGACGATCGCATCTGGGTCATGTGATCGAGACGAGGAGCGTGGATCCGCGTGGGTGTGCACAGCGTTCGAGCCCGGACTGCCAAGCCCGCGCGAGTCGCACCCCAGCGGCGATGGCGGGCGGCCGCGGCCGTCACCGCGATGCTCGCGCCCCTGGTCCTCGCCGGTGATGCCACCTTCACCTGGGTGAACACCGCCCACTCGACGCCCAGCCCGGCGCAGGGCACCAAGAACCCCTTGGGCGCGACCGGCCAGCTCCCGCAGCAGAACTCCGTCGACCCCGACCTCAACACCGACATCGGCGACCCGGCCCACGCCGACGGCTCCTCCGAGCTCGGCGGCCTGCCCAACGGGCCCCTCGGCATCCCCGGCGCCGCCTTACAGGCCTACCAGCGGGCCGAGCAGCTCGAAGCCGCCCGCAACCCCAACTGCCACCTGGACTGGGCGCTGCTGGCCGGCATCGGCCGCATCGAGTCCGGCCACGCCCGCGGCGGTGCCGTGGACGCCCAGGGCAACACCCTCTCGCCCATCCTCGGGCCCCGGCTCGACGGCAGCGGCGGCTTCGCCCTCATCTACGACACCGACCACGGCCAGTGGGACTTCGACACCACCTACGACCGTGCCGTCGGCATGATGCAGTTCATTCCGGCCACATGGGCGCAGTACGCGGCCGTCTCCAACGCCAAGAACTACGGCACCGCGAACCCGAACAACATCTACGACGCCGCCTTCGCCGCCGCCAACTACCTGTGCGCCAGCGGCGGGGACATGCGTAACCCGGCCCAGCGTTCGGCCGCCGTGTTCGGCTACAACCACTCCGACGCCTACGTGGCCAACGTGCTGGCGTGGGCCACCTCGTACGCCAGTGGCGTCGAGTCGCTGCCGAACCTGACCGACGTCCCGATCGTCCAGCCCATCCCGAAGGCTCCCTTCGTCGGCCCGCCGCCCGCGCCGCCCGCGCCTCCGTCGACCACCCCGACGGACCCCGGCACGCCCACGAGCACCACCACGACCACGCCGACGGGCACCACCACGACGACGCCCACCGACACCACCACGTCGACCTCGACCTCGACTTCCACGTCGACTTCGACCTCGACGACCACCACCACGACTACGACCACCACCACGACGACGCCGACGTGCCCCACCGCGCCGACCTCGACGCCCACCAGCACCGCCGCGCCGACCTCCACGACGCCGGTGCCGCCCGGCTGCCCCACTCCCACCACCACGCACTCGCCGACCCCCAGCGCGACCTCGGTGGCCAGCTGACCGACTAGCGTTGGCGGCATGAAGCACTCGCGGGTGGCCGCCATCGACTGTGGGACGAACTCGATCCGTCTGCTCATCGCCGACGTCACCGTCCAGGACGACGGATCGAGTTCGCTGCGGGACGTCCATCGCGAGATGCGGATCGTCCGGCTCGGGCAGGGCGTCGACGCCACCGGCCGGCTCGCCCCCGAGGCCATCGAGCGCACCCGGGTCGCCCTCGTCGACTACACCGCCCTGTTGCGCCGCAAGGGCGTCGAGGCCGTGCGCATGGTCGCCACCTCCGCCACCCGCGACGCCGCCAACCGTGACGACTTCTTCGCCATGACCCGCGACGTCCTCGGCGTCGAGGCCGAGGTCATCTCCGGCGACGAGGAGGCCCGGCTCTCCTTCACCGGCGCCGTCGGCGACTGCGACCCCGCCGACGGCCCCTTCCTCGTTGTCGACATCGGCGGTGGCTCCACCGAACTCGTCCTCGGCTCCGAGTCCGGCGTCGAGGCCGCCCAGTCCGTGGACATCGGCTGCGTCCGCATCACGGAGCGCTGCCTCCAGTCCGACCCTCCCACCCCTTCGGAGATCGCCGCCGCCTCCGCCCTGGCCGCCTCCGTCCTCCAGTCCGCCTTCGACGCCGTCCCCGTCGCCAAGGCCCGCACCTGGATCGGCGTCGCCGGCACCGTCACCACCCTCTCCGCCGTCGCGCAGGACCTCCCCCAGTACGACGTGCTCTCCACGCACCTCTCCACCCTGTCCACCGAGCAGATCCACTCCGTCGGCGACCGCCTCCTGGCCATGACCCACGACCAGCGCGCCGCCGTCCCCACCATCCACCCCGGCCGCGTGGACGTCATCGGCGGCGGCGCCATCGTCCTGCGTGTCCTCGCCGACCACCTCTCCACCCACGCCGCCATAACCCACCTCACCGTCAGCGAAAAAGACATCCTCGACGGCATAGCCCTCTCCCTCCTCAAGTAACCCCGCTTGGTTGTTCGGAAGGGACCATTCCTCCACTCGGAGTGTAGGAATGGTCCCTTCTCACCACCGGACAGCCTCAAGCAACACTGGAAGGGCGTGCTTGCACGGCAGGCCGTGGCCGTGCTTTGGCAGCCGAGTAGGCGGCACGCAACTCGGCGATGACTCCCTCGGGGTCGTCGCGGAGGCGCGACGGCAGGGTCTGCACCACCACGATGCCTGCCGTGGCGTAACGCGTGTTGCGAGCAACCGTCTTGGCATATCCCCTGGCGTTGAGATGCCATTCGAACGAGTCGATCTCCCACGCCAGTGCCACATCGTCGCACCAGGCGTCCGGGACCGCGATGAACCGGCCGGAGCCGTCGTAGACGGGCAGGTTCCACATAGCCTTCGGTAGCTTTGACGCTCTCCAGAGACGAAGTCCGTGAGCCTCGGCGACGGAGTGCACACCCGCGCCGACCTCGTCGAGGACTCGTCGCGGTAGGGCAGACCCCCGACGGCTGCCCGTGTTCAGCTCCGCAAGTAGCTCTGCGGGTCTGCACCGTCCTCGCTGCACTGCCTCACTGAGCAGTGCTCGGACCGGATCGACCTTGCGCCAGCGCCTCGCCGCGTCGAGAACAGCGCGGTCCAGCGGGGCCAGCGGGATGCCGTCGCGCCATACCGGCTCAGGCATGTGGATCGTGCGTTCGACGAGGGCGAAGCCGGCGGTACGGATGTGGCGGCTGTGTGGAACCAACAGATGGACCGAAGGATCTGGCAGCAGTCGAGCGAGCTCGTGTCTGCGTGCGGCCTCTGACCCGGTGACTATGGCATCAGGTCCGCCGTGCAGTAGAGCTGCCTCGACCTGTTGCTGCCTGGTCGGTTCACCGGTCGACAGCAGGATGATTCCAGGCAGTAGCCAGCGCCACGGTCCGCCGGGTTGACATCGCTTATATGAGGTCGATTCAGGTATGCCTAGCTTGAGCAGTTTCTGTACGCGGATGACGCCATCGTGGCTCTCATTGATCAACTCGTCCGCGTGGGAGGACCAGCTCGTTCGTTCCATGCCTCGATGCTGCCGTGACCCCCTGACAATCTCGGGAGACCGGGTGTGAAGGGACCATTCCTACACTCGGAGTGGAGGAATGGTCCCTTCCGAACGGCAAAGTGGCGGTGGGTTAGCGGTTGGAGGAGGTGCGGATGAAGCGGGCCAGGTCGGCGGATTGTTGGAGGCGGCTGGGTTCGTGGATGTACATCATGTGGCCGGCCTCGTAGTAGGCGAGGTCGATGTTGGCGCCGAGTTCGGCGGGGATGGCGAGGTGGGCGACGACGTGGTCGCTGCCGGCGAAGGGGGTGGCGCCGTCGTGGTAGCCGGCGGCGATGTGCACGCGGAGGTGGGGGTTGGCGCGCATGGCGGAGGAGAGCTTGTCGGCGGTGGTGACGTGGGCGTTCTCGAAGTCCTTGTACGACCAGGGTTGCACGCGGCTGGAGAGGACCTCGTAGGGCAGGTCGTTGGCGTAACCGAGCTCCCCTCGCAGGTAGTGGTTGAGCGCGGAGGCGTAAGGACCGGTGATGGCGCTGATGGAGGGGTCGTGGCTGAAGTGCTCACGCCCGTAGTCGGCCTCCCAGCCGGTGAAACGGCCGTCGATGCGGCCGACGGTGAGCCGGCGCGAGCGGAGAAGCTCGGTGAAGAAACGAATGTGCTCGATACGGAAGTTGACGGCGTCGACGTAGTCGGTGGAGAGGCCGGTGAGGGCGGCAGTGCGGTCCACAATGGACTGGCGGTCGGCGGTGGAGAGGCGGGAGCCCTGGACGAGGGCCCAGAGGTAGTCCCGGTTGGCGAACTCGACGGCCTCGGCGACGACCTCGGACAACGGGCGCGAGCCGTGCAGGCCGTGGTAGTGGGCGATGGCGGCGTAGGTGGGAAGGAAGAGGGCGTAAGGAAGTTCGTTGCCCTCGCTGAAGTCCAGGGCGTTGAAGTCCAGCGCGGTGGAGATGAGCATGAGGCCGTTGAAGTACATGCCGTACTTGGACTGCAGCCGCTCGGCGATGGCGACGCCGCGGGTGGTGCCGTAGGACTCGCCGGCGATGAACTTGGGCGACATCCAGCGGTCGTTGCGCGAGGTCCAGAGCCGGATGACCTCGCTGATGTACTCGATGTCGGCGGCGAAGCCGTGGAACTCCTCGGGCTTGCCGCCCTTGACGGCCCGTGAGAAGCCGGTGGACACCGGGTCGATGAACACCAGGTCGCTCTCGGCCAACAGGGTCTCGGCGTTGTCGACCAGCTCGTACGGCGGCGGGGTCATCGCGCCGACGTCACCGCTGACCACGCGGCGCGGCCCGAGCAGCCCGAGGTGCAGCCACACGCTCGCGGACCCGGGGCCGCCGTTGAACGCGAAGGTCACGGGCCGTCGCGCGGGGTCGGCGCCGTCCAGCGTGTACGCGGTGAGGAACACCTCGGCCTTGGCGACGTTGCCGTCGAAGGCGCCGTCGGTGTGCTTCTCCTGCCGCAGCACGATGCGCCCGGTGGTCGCGGTGTACTCCAGCGCCCGCCCGCCGGCGGTGATCGAGTGCTGGCTGGTGGCCAGGTCGTCGGTCGGGTCTTCGCTGGGCTTCTGCTCGTCGTTGCCTGCCATGAGTGGAACCCTAACCACCGTGGATCTACGAGATCTGGACAGCGAGCTCGTCAACTGTCGGCGGTGTCCGAGGCTGGTGGCCTGGCGTGAGGGCGCGGCGGCGCAGAGCCGGGCGCGCGACGAGGAGTACTGGTCACGGCCGGTGCCGGGGTTCGGCCCCGCCGACGCGAGCATCGCGGTGATCGGCCTGGCCCCGGCGCTGCACGGCTCGAACCGAACGGGCCGCATGTTCACGGGCGACCGCAGCGGCGACTTCCTCTTCGAGGCGCTGCACGCGGTGGGCCTGGCCTCGCAGCCGCACGCCGTGTCGAGGGATGACGGCATGCGGCTGGTGGACGTGAGGATGGCGTCGCCGGTGCGGTGCGCGCCGCCGGAGAACAAGCCGACGCCGGAGGAGCGGGACAACTGCCGGCCGTGGCTGGCGCAGGAGCTGGAGTTGCTGCGGCCGACGCTACGGGCGGTGGTGGTGCTTGGGGCGTTCGGCTGGCAGGCGCTGCTGCCGGTGCTGAGCGCCGCCTGCTGGACGGTGCCGAAGCCGCGGCCGAAGTTCGGTCACGGCGTGGAGGTGCGGCTGCCGGCGACCGACGGCGGCGCTCCGCTGACCCTCATGGGCTGCTTCCACGTCAGCCCGCACAACACCTTCACCGGACGGCTGACCCAGGAGATGGTGCGGGACGTGTTCCGCCGCGCGATGGTGGTCGCAGATGACCAAGAGTGACCGTAGGATGCGCCAGCTCTGGGCCGTTCGGTCGGTGAACCGATTCGGCCAACCGGGATCAAGCCGTCAACACCGGCGTCGCGGGCACGCACAGTGATCATGCTCACGGGGGACGGCCGTCACATCGGGCCGGTTGTGGACGGCGGCCCCTGGCGACGGGTGCGACCATTGCGGGTATGGCGGCAGTGAAGTCGGAACCCGCGAGGATCCTGATCGTCGGCGGCGGTTACGTCGGCATGTACACCGCGTTGGGCCTGCAGAAGAAGCTGAGGTCCCGCGAAGCGTCGGTCACGGTTGTCGACCCGCAGCCGCACATGACCTACCAGCCGTTCCTGCCCGAGGCCGCTGCCGGCTCCATCGAGCCGCGCCACGTGGTGGTGCCGCTGCGCCGGGTGCTGCGCAAGTGCCACGTGCTGACCGGCCGGGTCACCAAGATCAGCGACGCCGACAAGGTCGCCACCGTCACGATGACCGACGGCCACGTCGAGGAGATCCCCTACGACGTGCTGGTCGTCGCCCTCGGCTCGGTGGCCCGCACGCTGCCGATCCCGGGCCTGGCCGACCGCGGCATCGCCTTCAAGACCATCGGCGAGGCCATCTACCTGCGCAACCACGTGCTGTCGCGGCTGGACCTGGCGTCCACCACCGACGACGCGGACATCCGCAAGCGCCTGCTGACGTTCACGGTCATCGGCGGCGGCTACGCCGGCATCGAGGCGCTGGCCGAACTCGAGGACATGGCCCGCTACGCGCTGCGTTACTACGAGAACCTCGACCCGGCCGACATGCGCTGGGTACTGGTCGAGGCCACCGGCCGGATCATGCCCGAGGTGCGCGACAGCCTGGGCGTCTACACCGTCAAGGAGCTCGAGGCCCGCGGCATCGAGTGCTACCTGGACACCCGCGTGAAGACGATGGAGGGCGGCCACGTCGTCCTCGACGACGGCACCGAGTTCGACAGCGACACCATCATCTGGACCGCCGGCGTGAAGGCCAACCCGGTCCTGAACGACACGGATCTGCCGCTCGACCAGCGTGGACGGGTGATCTGCACGGCCACCATGCAGGTGCAGGGTCTCGACGGGACCTGGGCGGCGGGCGACAACGCCGCCGTGCCGGACCTGTCCAAGACCGACGTCGACCCGGCCGCCACGTGCAGCCCGTCGGCCCAGCACGCCGTGCGCCAGGCCAACCAGCTGGCCAAGAACATCGTGGCCGTGCTGCGCGGCCGCAAGCCCACGCCGTACCTGCACAAGTACGCGGGCTCGGTGGCCAGCCTCGGCCTGTACAAGGGTGTCGCGGACGTCTACGGCATCAAGGCCAAGGGCTTCGTCGCGTGGGGCATGCACCGCGCCTACCACGTGTCGCGGATGCCCACGTTCAACCGCAAGGTGCGGGTGGCCTTCGACTGGCTGGGCTCGTGGGTGCTCAAGCGCGAGGTGGTCTCGCTGGGTCAGATCAACGACCCGCGGGCCGAGTTCGATCGGGTCACGAAGAGCTGAGAAAGTAGCTATCGGCGTACGACACGCCGGGCTTGATCCGCCGAATGGGCTATGATCTGTGTCAGTCGTCTTGACATTGCGTTAGGCGGGTCCCGAAACTACCCGGGGCGGATCGCCTGAACGTGTGATGCGCCTTCGGGGAAAGAGGTGACCGCGATGTCGATGGAGGACCTGGCCGCGCAACTGCGCAGCGGCGAGATCGAGGACCAGGCGCTCGCGGAGTTCGCTGCCGAGTACGCACGCGCGGAGCGGATCTCCCGCAGCAAGAAGGACGACTGAGCATGATCGGCGCTGGGCGGGCCCAGTCGGACGGCCCGCCCCAGCCGATGCTCCCCGCCCGTCCCACCCCGTTGCTGCTCCAGGGCCAGGACTATGTGTTCCGGGCGCCCAGCGGCTGCTTCGACTTCCAGGAGCAGATCCACCGCCTCGAGATGGTCGAGGACACCGGCGAGCCCTCGCCGTGCGTGCTGGTGCTGGCCCGGTCGGCCGACATGGAGATGAACGAGCTGTCCATCGCCCTGGCCGAGCGGGGCATCCGGATGGCCCGCATCGACGTGGACCGCTGCCTCGACCTGGCGTTGACGATCTACACCGACACGCCCCTCATCGAACTCAACCGCTGGCTGCTGCGGCCGCTGCTGGTCTGGCGCCGGCACTTCGAGCTCACGGCCATGCCCGTCGACCCGCGGACGATCAGCGGCGCCTACGCGCTGGACCAGTGGGGCACCGTCGCCGGCTGGCTGACCGAGCGCAGCGAGTGGGCCCACGTGAACCCCGCGCGGGCGACCGGGCATCTGAACCGTCTCATCCAGCTCTCCGATGCCGCCGCCTTCGGGCTGAGGACGCCCAGGACGGCCGTGACGACCCAGCCCGGGCGGAGCAGGCCCGGTGGGGGCCAGTGCATCGTCAAGACCGCCGGGCGGCATCTCGTCGAGCCGCGCCCGGGCGTCCAGCACGGCCTGTTCCCCCGGCCGCTGGACACCTCCCGCGCCGGCGACGTGCCCGAGACCGCGCCGGTGATCGTGCAGCAGTACCTCGCCGCCGACACCGAACTGCGGGTTTTCGTCGTGGGCGACCGGCTCATCGGCTACCAGGTCGACAAGTACGACCCCGCCCAGCTGTGGGTCGACCCCGACAACGTCTCGGTCAAGCCCACCGACGTGCCCGAGGGGCTGGGCGACCGGCTGCTGGCGCTGGCCCGCCACTGGCGGCTCCAGGTCGCCGCCTTCGATCTGCTGCTCGTCGACGGTGAGCACGTCTTCCTGGAGGTCAACGTCAACTGCGACTGGCGCTGGTTCGAGCACCGCGCCGGCAGCACCGACGTGTCCGACGCCGTGCACGAGTGGGTGGCCGTGCGTTTCGGCGAGCTGCTCGCCGCCGATCGGGGCCGTTGACCTGTGGGCTTGTACCTCCACCGGATGCCGTGGCGATCCGCCGGGTGGGCGAACAGGGTCTCAATTGGCTGTAAGTACCTGACCTTGGGCTGTCCCACGGCTTAGGCTCCCCACGCCCCCGTAGCCCAATCAGGCAGAGGCAGGCCCCTTAAAAGGGTCAGAGTGTCGGTTCGAGTCCGATCGGGGGCACAGAGCGTAATTAACCCGATCGCGGAACGTTGGCACTCACCCATTGGGGGAAAGCCCGCGGATTGCTGAGTCACCAGAGACGGCGGCCGCCGCGGGCCAGCGCGCGGGCCCGGCGGACCAGGTCGTCGATCACCTCGGGGTCGGCCGACGGGGGCGTTCCGGTGCGGGGATCGCAGCAGCTGGGCTTGGTGCGGCGGGTGTTGTCGGTGGGCCAGGTGCCGGCCAGCTGGTACAGGGCGTCGTAGACGTTGCGGCCGGGGTCGGTCTGCTCGTGCGGGCCGACGAGCACGATCCAGGCCCGGGTGGCGCCCTCGAAGGCGACCACGACGCGGTCGTTGTCACGCAGGTGGCGCACGCACAGTCTCGGCAGCGGCGCGGGGCCCGTGACGCGGTAGCCCAGGGCGGCGCAGCCGCGGTGGGCGAGGTCGTCAAGGAAGGACTCGTACGCCTTGCGGGCCGGTCCACGCAGCAGCGTGGCCTGCGCCGAGGCGACGCGGGTCTCGACTACTTCGATCACTCAGTGATCGTCGTCCCGGCGCGCACGATCGTTCCCTCGCCCCGGACGACCTGGTCGAGGCTCTCGGTCAGATCCTCGCGTTCGAGCAGGGCCTGGTCGCTCAGCCGGCGGTGCACCTCGTCGAGCAGGCCGCGGGTGCGGCCGATGCGGCGGATCTCCCGGACCAGGTGCATCACCTCGTGCACCCGGCGCGGCTCCAGCCGCATGGTCGGCTCCTGCTCGCTGACCAGCAGCACGCCCTCGCTGGCCCAGGCCCGCACCGTCTTCTCGGTCAGGTCGAGCAGGTCGGCGGCCACCACGGGCCGGATCGGCATGGCCGAGGCCAACAGGTTGTCGGCCACGTCGTACAGCTTGCTGCGCCCGGGCGCACCGCTGGGCAGCGTGCCGGCGACCTCCTCGATCGCCTCGACGTTGGCCAGCAGCCGCTCGGTCTGCTCTTTTTCGGCGGCCACCGACATGACTACCTCCCCGTGTCTCGACTACCGATTATGGGCGCTGTTTTCATTACTTGCAAGTGTGATTCACGTGAAACGTCAAGCAGGTGGGCGGCGTGTCGCGGACATTCATTCGGCCTGGTGACGGGCGTCACGGAGTTGGTACCTGGCTGATGTAGGTTCGTCTCCCTGCTCCCGTAGAGATGACGCGATGCCCAGTCCTGAGTTCGAGGCGCTGCTCACGGCGATCCGGGCCAGTCCACGGCCCGAGCCCGCCGCCGGCCCGGCCGGCGTGCGGCAGGCACGCGAATCGATGGACCTGGCGCTGGGCGCGATCCCGCTGGCCGACGGCGTGATGACGGGGCGGACCGACGCGGGCGGCTGCCCGGCGGTGTGGGTGCGGCCGCAGGGTGGCGCGATGGACCGGGTGCTGCTCTACCTGCACGGCGGCGGCTTTCGAGCCGGCTCGGCGGCGGCGTTCAGCGGCTTCGCCTCGCAGTTCGCGACCGTGATGGGCATGCCGGTGCTGCTGCCCGACTACCGCCTCGCGCCCGAGCACCCGTTCCCGGCCGCGGTGGAAGACGTTGTGCAGGCCTACAAATGGCTGCTGGCCGAGGGATATTCGCCGGGGCGGGTGGTGCTGCTCGGCGACACCGCCGGCGGCGGCCTGGTCGTCTCGGCCCTGCTCGCGGCCCGCGACCTCGGCTTACCGCAGCCCGCCGCCGGCGCCTGCCTGAGCCCGCTGTTCGATCTCACCGCCAGCGGCGAGTCGTACGAGAAGTTCGCCGAGGACGACCCCATCTACAGCCGTGCCCAAGCGCTTGCCTGCGCCGTCGACTACCTCGGCGGGGCCAATCCCCGTGAGCCGCTGGCCTCGCCCCTGTTCGCCGACCTCTCCGGCCTCGCGCCGCTCATGGTGCACGCCTGCGACCGCGAGGTCCTCGTCGACGACGCCCGGACGCTGGTCGCCGGCGTGCTGGCCGCGGGCGGCCGGGCGAACCTGGAGATATGGCCCGATCTCATGCACTTCTGGCACCTGTTCGTGCCGGACATCCCCGAATCCACCGCGGCCGTCCTGGGCGTGGCCGAGTTCCTGCTGACCTACATCGGCGCCTGAGCCTCCCGGGTTCACGGGTCGTCGCCCAGGCGGGCATCCTCCAGGTCCAGCGTGCGCTGCAACCGTCGGCGGGTGCTGTCGTCGATGTCGCCGCCGTCGAAAAGCCTTGTCAGTTCGGCCATTTCCACGGCGAGCAGCTCGCGGCGCAGCTGGCGGTAGACGGTCGCGGCCGATGAGCCGGGCGGCTCCTCGGGGGTGTCGCTGCCGTGGTCGATGCGGGCCAGCAGCCCCTGTCGGGCCCGGTCGAGCACTTCGTGCGGCACGGTCTCGAGGTCGTAGAGCTGCTCCAGGTGCGCGAGACCGGCCTCGGCCAACCGCATGTTGGCGATCTCCTGCTCCTTGCGGGCCTCGGCCGGAGTGCGGGCGATGCCGGCCCGCTTGACCAGCGGCGCGAGCGTGAAGCCCTGAGCCACCAACGTGATCACGATGACCGTGGTGGCCAGTGCGAGCACGAGGTCGCGCTGCGGCACCGGTTGGCCGTCGTCGGTCAGCAGCGGGATGGACAGCACGGCGGCCAGCGGCACCACGCCCCGGGCCCCGGCCCAGGAGACCACTGTGGACGTTCGCCAGTTGAGGCGGCGGTTTCCCCGCCTCAGCTGCATGATCCAGCCCAGCGGGAAGATCCACAGGAACCGGATGACGATCAACGCGGCGGTGATCACCAGCGCCTGCCACGGCCAGCCCGGATCCGAGCCGGCCAACGCCCGTACCAGATAAGGGAGTTGGAGCCCGATCAGCGCGAACACGGCGCTCTCCAGGATGAAGATCACCGTGCCGTACACGGCGTCGATCTGGAGCCGGATGTGCGCGGTGGTGAGCTTCGGCGTCTGCGCGCCGAGCACGACGCTGCACACCACCACGGCCGTCACGCCCGAGCCGCCGATGGTCTCCGCGAGCACGTACGCCGAGTACGGGCTGATCAGCGCGATCACAGTCTCCAGCACCGGATCCGCGGTCCGCCGCCGGATCAGCCAGATACCGCCCGCCACCACCAGACCGACGACGAGGCCGCCGCCGGCCAGCACCACGAACTCGCTGGCCACGGACTCGAACGAGACCGCCCCGCCGGCGATCGCCGCCAGCACGGCCAGCCGGAACAGCACAAGGCTGGTCGCGTCGTTGAACAGGCTTTCGGCCTGCACCAGCACCTGGATCCTGGGCGGCAGCGACAGCCGTCTCCCGAGCGCGCTCACCGCCACCGGGTCGGTGCTGGCCAACACCGCGCCCAGCACGAACGCCATGCTCGCCGGCAGCGGCGCGACAAACGCCGCCACCAACCCGACCACGCCGGCCGAGGCCAGCACCAGGCCGATCGCGAGCACGGTCACGGGCCGCCAGACCGCGCGCAGGTCCCGCCAGGGCATCTCCTCGCCGGCCGCGTAGATCAGCGGCGGCAACACGACCAGGCTGACCAGTTCCGGCGTCGCACGGACCTCCGGCACCCCGGGCAGCAGCCCCACCACGACACCGGCCACCACGAGCAGCGACGGCGCGGGAATGCTCAGCCGCCGGGCGAACGTGGCGACCACGGTGGCCAGCACCACCAGCAGAAGGATCGTCTCCACGCTCTGCATCGCTGGCACGCCTTTCGCCGGGGTCACCGAAACCACCGCCGACCAGACTTCCCGGCACACCGCCCTGAACCCTACCTGGCGCGCCACCCGATCGGGTGGATCAGCCGTTCAGGTAGGCCAGCACCGCCAGCACCCTGCGGTTGTCGTCCTCGTGCTGGTGCAGGTTGAGCTTGGTGAAGATGTTGTTGGTGTGCTTGCCCACCGCCTTCTCCGTGACGAACAGGCGGCCGGCGATCGCGGCGTTGGAGCGGCCCTCCGCCATCAGCCCGAGCACCTCCTTCTCCCGCGGCGTCAACGAGGTGATCGGGGCGTCACGCTCGCGGCTGCTCAGCAGCTGGGCCACCACCTCGGGGTCCATCGCCGTGCCGCCGTCGGCCACGCGGCGCACCGCGTCCAGGAACTGCTTCACGTCCGAGATCCGGTCCTTGAGCAGGTAGCCGACGCCGCCGCTGCGGTCCGACAGCAGCTCGCGGGCGTAGAGCTGCTCGACGTACTGGGACAGCACCAACACCGGCAGGCCCGGCCTGGTCCGGCGGGCCTCGATGGCCGCGCGCAGCCCCTCGTCGGTGAAGGTCGGTGGCAGCCGGACGTCCACAACGGCCACATCGGGCTGGTGCTCGGTGAGGGCGGCCTTGAGCTCCGGCCCGGACTCGACGGCGGCGACGACCTCGAAGCCGTGCGCCTCCAACAGCCGGATCAGGCCGTCCCGGAGCAGCAGCAGGTCTTCCGCGATGACAACACGCACGGGGCGAGCTAACCACAGGTCACCGCCCGCCGAGTGCGGTTTGCAGTCGTAGCAACAGCTCCTGGAGCTCGATGATGCGGCGGATGCCGGCGGTGTTGATCCCTTCGCGCCGCGAGAGGTCCCGGATCTGGCGCAGTCGTTCGATGTCACGGGCCGAGTAGCGCCGCTGGCCGTTGTCCGCGCGGTACGGACGCACCAGGCCGTGCGCCTCGTACGTGCGCAACGTCTGCGGGTGCAGTCCGACCAGCTCGGCCGCCGCCGAGATCGAGTGCACCGGCCGGTCCTCGGTCATGGGCGCATCGCTGCGAAGGCGGCCTTGAGTGCGTCCATGTCGCCGTCGTCGAACGCCTTGCGCACCGCCGCGATCTGCTCCGGCGGGTACGCATCCGCGTTGTGCAGCAACGATTCCGCCGTGTTGCGCAGCTCCGCTTCCTCGCGGCGCAGGCGGTCCCGCTCCGCGTGCTCCGCCGCCTCCCGGATCATGCGGTCGATCTCCGCCTTCGGCAGCGCCGACCCGCCCGTGACCGTCATCGACTGTTCCGCGCCCGTGTCGAGGTCCTTGGCCGACACCTGAACTATGCCGTTCACATCGATGTCGAAGCGCACCTCGATGCGCGGCACCCCTCTCGGCGCCGGCGCGAGGCCCGTCAACTCGACCATGCCCAGCCGCCGGTTGTCCGCCGTCATGGGGCGTTCGCCCTGGTAGACCTGCACCGGGATGGACGTGTAGTTGTCCCCTGCCGTCGTGACGACCTCGGTGCGGCTGGTCGGGATCGTCGTGTTGCGCTCGATCAGCCGGGTCATCACGCCGCCGAGCGTCTCGATGCCCAGCGACAGCGGCGTGACGTCCAGCAGCAGGACGTCCTTCACCTCGCCCTTCAGCACCCCCGCCTGCAACGCCGCCCCCAGCGCCACCACCTCGTCCGGGTTCACGACCTTGTTCGGCTCCCGGCCGCTCAGCTCGGTGACCAGCTCCACCACCGCCGGCATCCGCGTCGAGCCGCCCACCAGCACCACGTGATCGATGTCCTCGGCCCGCAGGCCGGCGTCCTTGAGCACGTTCTCGAACGGCTCGCGGCACCGGTCCAGCAGGTCCTTCGTGATGCGCTCGAACTCCGCGCGGCTGATCGTCTCGTCCAGGAACAGCGGGTTCTTGTCCCCGTCCACCGTGATGTAGGGCAGGTTGACCGTCGCCGAGGTGGTCGCCGACAGCTCGATCTTCGCCTTCTCCGCCGCCTCCCGGAGCCGCTGCATCGCCATCTTGTCCTTCGTCAGATCCACCGCGACGCGGCCGCGCAGCCAGTCCACGACGCGCTGGTCCCAGTCGTCCCCGCCCAGGTGGTTGTCCCCGCTCGTCGCCTTGACCTCCACCACCCCGTCGCCCAGCTCCAGCAGCGAGACGTCGAAGGTGCCGCCTCCCAGGTCGAAGACCAGGATCGTCTGCTCCTGCCGTTCGAGGCCGTAGGCCAGCGCCGCCGCCGTCGGCTCGTTCACGATGCGCAGCACGTTCAGGCCCGCGATCCGCCCCGCCTCCTCGGTCGCCTGCCGCTGCGCGTCCCCGAAGTACGCCGGCACCGTGATCACCGCGTCCGTGACCTCTTCCCCCAGGTACGCCTCCGCGTCCCGCTTCAGCTTCATCAGCACCCTCGCCGCGATCTCCTGCGCCGTGTGCTCCCCGTGCCGCCAGTCCGTGCCCATGTGCCGTTTCACCGACCGGACCGTGCGCTCCACGTTCGTCACCGCCTGGTTCTTCGCCGGCTGCCCCACCAGCACCTCGCCATTGCGGGCGAACCCCACCACCGACGGCGTCGTCCTCGCCCCCTCCCCGTTGGCGATCACCCTCGGCTCCCCGCCTTCGAGCACCGCCACCACCGAGTTCGTCGTCCCCAGATCGATGCCGACCGCCCGCGCCATGGCCACCCTCCAGAGTTGAGCATCTTGGAGTCAACTATGCGGCTAGCATCCCGCTCAATGCACAAACCTTAGTCGGCTGGGCTCAACTCTGGGCTGCCCCAGGGGCGCCTGTGGCTGCCGATCGTCGCGGAGGCGTCGGGCCCATGCGAGCGATGGTGGTGTTCGGAGGACGTCGCGGTCCGGATGTATCGCCGGTGGACCGCCGAACATCCCCGCCCGGTCGATGTCGTGGTGTGGACTCGATCCGGTATGGGCAAATCCCTCGTCACAGCGTGAAGGCGGTGCCGTCGGGCAGCACTTCGACGCCCGCGGCGGTGATCTCCGCCGATTCCGGGGATTCGGGGTCCAGCAAAGGGTTCGTGTTGTTGAGGTGGGTGTAGATCCGCCGCATGCCGGGAAACCGGCGTAGCTGCTCGAGGCTGCCGGAATCGCCGAGGACGGGGATGTGGCCCATCGACGACTGGCCCTTGGAATGGCCGGTGCGGACGCCCATCTCGTCGGGGGAGCAGAAGGTGCCGTCGAGGAAGAGGCAGTCGACGCCGGACAGCAGCGCCTCGAAGTCGGCGGACCATGTGGCGAGGCAAGGGGAGTAGAGCAGAGTGCCGCCGGTGGAGGGGTCGTGGAGGCGATAGGCGACGACCCAGGGCCCGGGCAGCTCGGGCGCGTACTTGGGGCGTTTGACGCCGACGGGGTGGGCGGTGGCGATGAGGCCGGCCAGCTCGAAGGGCTCCCCGAAGGGGACGGAGTGCCAGGACCAGCCGGCGTAGAGGTCGAGGACGGGGCCGAGACCGAGGGGCGAGCGGAGGGCGGTCACGGCGTTGGCCGGGGCGTAGAGGTGCTGCCCGCCGCCCTCACGGAGGGAGAAGACGCCGAGGGAGTGGTCGAGCTCGGCGGAGGTGAGCAGGACGCCGCGGACAGGGGTGTCGCGGCGGCCGGGACCGGGGGCGAGGTCGGGACAGGCCAAGAGCTGTACCCGGATGTCGGGGGAGGCGTTGAGCAGCCACCAGTCGACGCCGTTGCCGCTGACGGCAAGGCAATCCTGGGTGCGGGAGGGCAAAGCGCCGGAGCGGCCGCGGACGCACAGGGCGCAGGCGCAGTTCCACTGGGGAAAGCCGCCGCCGGCGGCGGTGCCGAGAACGACAACCCTCACACGGACCGCCGCATGGCGAAGGCGGGGCGCGAAGGGGCGATCTCCGTGCCCAGGATCTCTTGCACCAGGCCATGATTGGGCGACAGCGTGCACACGGGGTCGGTGGCGGCGGCGTCGCCGGTGAGCTGGAAGGCCTGGCACCGGCAGCCGCCGAAGTCGATCTCCTTGCGGGGGCAGGAAAGACACGGCTCCTGCATCCACGAGGTGCCACGGTAGGCGTTGAACGTGGGGGAGTCGTACCAGATCTCGGACAGCGAAGACCGCTGCACGTTCTGCACGGGCAATGAGGTGATCACACTGGCGGCGGGGCAGGGCAGCACGTCGCCGTTGGGGGCGACGGTGAGCTGACGAGAACCCCAGCCGTACATGCAGGGCTTGGGATTGGCCTCGTGGTAGTCGGCGACGACGTACACGATCTCCATCCGACCGGCCAGCCGCTGCTGGGCTGCTTGGACCACGGGCAGGGCGGCGGCGAGCTGGGCACGGGTGGGCAGCAGGGCGGCGCGGTTGCGCAGGGCCCAGCCGTAGTACTGGGTGTTGGCCAGCTCCAGGCGATCGGCGCCCATCTGCTCGGCCAGCGCGATGATGCCGCCGATGTGGTCGAGATTGGCCTTGTGCAGCACGGCGTTCACGGTCAGCGCCAGCTCGGCGCCCTTGATCAACGCGGCGGCAGCCAGCTTGCGGTCGTAACCCTTGACCCCGGCGATCAGGTTGGCGTTCAAGCGATCCGAGTCCTGCACGGACAGCTGCACGTGATCAAGCCCGCGGTCGACCAGATCGGCCAGGCGAGGAGCGGTCAGACCGAGGCCGCTGGTGACGAGATTGGTGTAGCAGCCGAGACCGCTGGCGTGGGCCAGCAACGAGGGCAGATCGGGGCGGGCCAACGGTTCCCCCCCGGAAAGGTGCACCTGAAGCACCCCGAGTTCCCGAGCCTCGTCGAATACCCGTTGCCACGTGACGGTGTCCAACTCGTCGGCACGCTGAACCAGCTCGACGGGATTGGAGCAGTACGGGCAGTGCAGGGGGCACCGGTGGGTCAGCTCGGCCAACAAGCCCAGGGGAGCCTCAGTCAACGTCCACCACCCGTCGCGCCACCAACCGATCAACCAGCTCGATCACGTCATCGGGCTGCACGCCGTCGAACTCGTCGGCCAGCGCCAGGGCGATGTCGCCGACGCTGGACGCGCCGTCGCACCGCGACACCACGGCGGCGGCGGTCTCGTTCAACAGCAGCACACCCTCCGGGAACAGCACGACGTCGCTGTCCCGGGTCTTGTCGTACGTGCACCGCACACCGCGGCGCACCCGGGGAACGGAGTCCAACGACGTCATGAGTGGTAGTCCACGGCGTCCAGGATCGCCTGCAACACATCGCACTTGAAGGCCAGGGCGGCCACGCAGGCCTGCTGCTGCTCCCGCGTCCGGGCGTGCTCCACCACGATGTCCAAAGTGGACTTGCCCTCGCCGGCGATCACGGTCAGCCGGGACACGAAGTAGGCGAAGCCCTCCTCGCCGATCCACGGGTACCGCTCCCGCATGTCGGCCAGCCGGCGCTTCATCAGCCCGGGGGAGAACATCTCGGTCAGCCCGGAGGCGATGGACTCCACCCACGGTTTGGTGCGAGCGAAGTTCACGTAGGCGTCGACGGCGAACCGCACGCCCGGCAGCACATGCCGCTCGTCCAGCACCTCGGACCGGTCCAGCCCGACGGCCTCGGCCATGCGCAGCCAGTTCTCCGCGCCGCCCTCGCCGTCACGGCTGCCGTCGTGGTAGACGATCCGCTCCATCCAGTGCCGCCGAACCTGCGGCAAGGGGCAGTTGGCCAGGATGGCGGCGTCCTTCTGCGGCAGGCAACGCTGGTAGTACCAGCGGTTGGCCGCCCACAGCCGGAGCTCGTCACGGCTGAGGCTGCCCTCGTGCAGGCGCAGGTGGAACGGGTGGTCGTGCCAGTACCGCGGCGCCAGCGCGCGCAGCTCGGCGATGAAGTCCTCGGCCGCCAGCATGATCGACTCCTCGATGGGCGTGGGTGAAAGGACCATTCCTCACGTTCAACGAGAGGAATGGTCCTTTCCAACGGGAACCCCTTGACAGGTCAGACCCGCGCGGCGTACGCGGTGACCTCCATCGGCGTGTCGTAGTCGTTGAAGTCGGGCTTCACCCACGTGCGGCGGGCGGCCTTGCGGACGGCCTTCTCGGCGCGCTTGACGGTCTTCGCTGCGGACATCGCTCACTCCTTGTACGGCTGGGCAAGGGCGCGGCGGATCTCCACAGTAAGCCCTTTCTACGGCTCCCGGCTAGACACCTTCCGACCGTCCACACCCCGACTTTCGTCGGACGACCGGCTCAGTTGTGCGCCGCCGGCAGCCCGCGCAGCGAGTCGATCACGGCCGGGTCCTGCAGCTGCAGCCACTGGATCACCTGCGAGTATGTGGCGCACACGGTCTCCGGCTTGTCGCACGTCTCGCCCATGAACTGCTCGACCGCGCCGGAGAAGGCGCCGCCGGCCCAGTCGTTGAAGTGGTTGGCGATCACCAGCGGGGCCCGGTTGCCGTTGAACACGGTCTGGTACACCGAGCGGTAGGTGTCCAGCACGATCGGCGTGAACTCCGGCCCCCGCGCGTCGTCGCCCTCCTTGGCCCCGTCCAGCAGGTACCAGAAGTTGAAGTCCATCATCACCACGTTCTTGTCCAGCGCCGGCACCCGCACCTCGGGCAGCGGGAACTCCCACAGTCCGCGGTCGACGGTCGGCCAGGTCACGCCGAATGAGACATGGCTGGTGTCATAGACGAAACCGTGCGCCTTCATCGACGGGAACAGTTGGTCCCAGTTGCCCTCAAGACACGGCGTGCGGCCGCCCTTGATCATGTCGGGGGTGATCTTCAGGCCCTTGCCGTCGATCTCGCGCAGGAACGAGAAGAACTGGTCCAGCTCCGAGTTCCAGCCCGCGGTCGACCACGCGCCGACGCTGGGCTCGACGCCCTGGCAGAAGTGGCCGTTGTAGTGCGTGCCAAACTCCATGCCGTCGGCCAGCGCGCGGTTGAGGTACTCGACGCGGGCCTTGATGTCGGCGTCCGAGCCGCCGAAGCCGATCTCGCTGGCCCCCTTGGGATGCCCGGGCCCGGTGTACTCGGTGCCCTCGTGGTCGGGGATCAGGTACGGCCCGGACAGCATGGCGGTCACCCTGGCACCGGTCCGCTCGGCGATCGGCAGCACCTTCGCCCAGTGCGCCCCGGACGCGCCGCCGTCGAAGGAGAACATGATGAACTGCGGCGGCTTCTCGCCCGCCTTGAGCTTGTGCATCCACGCCGGCTGGGCGCCGGTCGGCGCGGGCAGCGTCGGCGTGGGGCCGGCTGAGGTGGCCTGACCGGCCGGTGTGATCGGCCCCGGGTTGGTGGTCGTGGTGGTCGGTCCCGCCTGCGACGTGGTGCGCTGCCCCGATCCCTGTCCCATCACGATCACGACCACCACGGCCAGCACCATCGCCACCGCGGTGGTCAGCCAACCCCACCTCTGCCTGAGCCCCATGACGGTTGAGACGACGCAGACCCCGTCTCGGTTGTCGTCAGGGCACGGGGTGCGCGATCACCACACGGTTCTCGTCGTAGCCCAGCGCGCCGCCGACCCACTTGCCGCCGCACGTGACCAGCACCAACCGGTGCGGACCGGTCTGGCCGAACAGCTCGTCCGCGTGCTGCGGCAGATTGTCCTTGCCCACGGTGAGGACCTGGTCGACGACGTAGGTCAGCTGCTTGCCGCTGCCGTCGACGACGGTGACGTGCTGCCCGGCCTGCGCGCCCCACAGCTCGGCGAACGGCCCGGCGACGCCGTCCCAGTTGATGTGCCCGGCGATCAGCGTCGCCCCGGCCGGCCCGTCCAGCGCGGCGCCCCAGAGCGCGGCCTTGCTCACGCCGTTCGGGATCTGGAGCGTGCCGTCGCCGGCGACAACGCTGCGCACGAGCGAGGCCCGGCCGCCCTTGGGCAGCAGCACGGTGTTCGGCCCCGGCGGCTGCGGGGTGGACGACGTCTTCGGCGGCGGAGGAGCGGCCGGTGATGTTGTTGTGGTGGACGGCGCGGCCACGGGGGCCGGGCCGGCCTGCGGGTCGACGGTCTGGGTGTGGCCGACCGGCAGCGGCGAGCCCGGAACGTGCTGCGGCTGGCCGAACAGCGTCGCCCCGGCCGCGACGGCGATCATCGTCAACCCCACCACGCCGCTGACCGCGGTGCCCGCGGCGGCGTTCGGACTCCGGTACCTGGATCGGCCCGCGACGGGGAACCCGCCGGCCGAGACCGGCCAGCGGGCTCCCGACGCCCGGTGCTTGCCCATGAGCCTGCTCAGCCTCGCGAGGCGATCCGCCGACGACGCAGCAGGAATCCGACGCCGCCCAGCGCGATCACCAGGAGGCCGCCGATCCCGGCCAGCGCGCCCGGGTCGATCTCGGTGACGGTGGCCGCGTCGGCGACCATCGGCGAGCCGCCGGCCGGGATCTTGACCGGCACGGTCGGCTTGTTCGGCGTGTTGGCCAGCTGCAACGCCAAGGTCTTGCCCGGCTCGACGGAACCGCAGACGCTGGGCGGCGACGAGGCGTCGAAGTTCTCGTCGTACCCGCTCGGCGCGGCCACCTCGATCAGGCAGATGTCCTGCGGCGTCTGGAGATTGTCGACGGTGGCGGTGCCGTCGGCCCCGGTCGTGACGACCAGCGGCTTGCCGTCGGTTCCGTTGAGGGCAGTGCCGTCCTGCTTCACGGCCGCGGCGGTCTTGTCCTTGGCGGTGATCCGCAGCTGCACGCCCGCGAGGCCGGCGTTGGTCCTGCTGTCCACCTTGGTCACCTTGACGGCGCCGGGCGCGGTCTTGGCGGTGGTGGTCGCGTTCGCGGTCAGGGCCTTCTCGCCGCCCGTGGACACGATCCACTGGATGGCCCCGCCGGTGTTCACCGGCGCCTGCACGACCGGCTGGTCGGCCGGGGCGCTCAGGTCCACCCTGACCGTCGGCTTGGGACCGGTCGGCGTGACGTTGACGACCAGCGGGCTGCCGTCGGCCGGCGTGGTCACGGTGTCCTTGTCGACGGTGCCGTCGGTGACGGTCAGCTTCACCGGCGCGCCGGTGATCGCTTTGTCGGTGCCGGCGTGCGTGACCTTGACCGTCCACTTGTCCGGGGTGCCGATGACCTGGGCGCCGGTCGGCGCGGTCACCGCGACGTCCCAGGGGCCCTGGTTGGCCGTCGCGTCGGCCTCCTCGGCCGTAACAGCGTCGGCGGCCTGGGGGTGCTGGGCCTTGAGCTTGTCGAGGTGGCCCGCGATGTCGTAGGCGATGTGGTTGAAGTCGTTGGCCGGGTCAAGCCTCGGGTCGCCCGCGGGCACCCCGGAGGTGTAGCTGTGCAGCAGGTGCGCGAGCGCGGCCGCCTGGTCGGCGTCCTTGGTGCCCGCGTAGCGCAGCAGCAGGTACGAGATCTTGGCCGCGACGACGGGGTCGAGGTCCTTGCCCCACTTGTCCTTGAGCGGCTCGCCCGGCTTGTACTGGGTGTCGCTGTCGGGCGCGTTGAGCGCGAAGCGGACGCAGTAGACGTCCTTGCCGCCCACCACATAGGACCCCAGCCAGTCGGACGGATCCTGGTTGCCGTGGTACGGCTGGGCCGGTGTCACCTCCTGGCCGACACCGCGACTGCCGGTGTTGGCCGACGCGGTGATCGGCGCGGCCAGCATGGCCGCCCCGGCCAACATCGTGATCCCGGTCACCCCAGCGACCAGTTTGCTCAGTCCCAAACGGTCCTGCGCTCCCTCACGGGCGCCGTGCCGCTTCCCCGCGGCGCGGTGCCCCTCGTTAGGTCGGACGTCTGTATGGCGGCGTCCGGGGCTCGTTTCCCCGACGGAACGAGAAAGCCGTGGTGGCCGCCCTGCGAGCCTGGCTGGCCCGCGGGCGGCGGGCAAGCCGCCAGCGGGAGGATGTCCGAGCACACCTAGAGTGTCAATACGGTGTGAAGGAGTTGACCGCTACGCCGAACAGATCAGTGCACGTTCGTCCATGTTGGTAAAGTGACCTTTGCCCCACGGGGAACCGATCGATCACGGTTACCGTTGTACGGGCTGTAGGCGCCACACGTTCCAGGAGGACCAGGTGCGCACATCGAGCAACCCGGCGTTCCGCACGCTGTCCGGCAAGGGCCAGGGCGGCTACGCGGGCTTCGGCTATCAGGGGCAGCAGCAGACGGGGTACGGCTACCCGCCCGCGCCACCCACCGCCGCCGACCGGCCGATGACGGCCGACGACGTGGTCACCAAGACCGCGGCCGCGCTGGGCACCACCGTCGTGGTGGGCGGGCTGACCGCCTACATCGGACTGGCGCCCGGCTTCGCGCTGCTCGCCGCCCTGGTGGGCTTCGGGCTGGCGCTGTTCATCACGTTCAAGCAGTCCACCAACCCGGCGCTGGTGCTGGCCTACGCGGCCGTTGAGGGCGTGTTCCTCGGCACCATCACCCGGGTCATCGACTACCTGGTGCCGGGCGTGGCCGTGCAGGCCATCATCGGCACCGTCGTGGTGTTCGCCACCATGCTGGTCCTCTACCGGACCGGCGCGGTCAAGGTGACGCCGCGGCTGACCAAGTGGATCATCGGCGCGACCATGGGCGCGGCGGCGATCATGCTGCTCAACCTGCTGATGTCCTTCTTCGGCCTCAACCTCGGCATTCGCGGCAACGGCCCGCTGGCCATCGTGGTGAGCCTGGTGTTCATCGGCATCGCCGCGTTCAACCTGCTGCTGGACTTCGACCAGGCCGACCGGGCCATCCGCGCCGGCGCGCCGGCCAGGTTCGCCTGGTTCATCGCGTTCGGACTGATGGTCACGTTGGTGTGGCTGTACATCGAGATCCTCAACCTGCTCGCGCAGTTGCAACGCAATTAGTCAACCAAGGCCAACAGGTCTTGCCAGAAGGCGCCGGCATCCGTGAGGATGTCGGCGCTTTCCGCTGTAACGGGTGGATTTCCGTTGCGGGTGAACCCGAACCGACCGTGCCGCGTAGTGCGGATCGGTGGAGTGGGCCCTCATGGAGGAGAGACCTGTGACGGAAAGACCCATGCGCTGGAAGACCATCCGGCCGACGTTCATGCTGCCCCAACTGCGCAAGCTCACCGTGCGCAGCCGGCTCGCCCTCGGCGTGCCGGCGCTCGCGGTGGTCGCCGCCGCCGTGGCCGTGGTGGCATCTGTTGCCGTGCAAGGAGATCCGCAGTTGGCGGCGAACCAGGCCGATATCGCCAACCCGGACTGCACGCTCCAGGTGCCGGCCAACCCGTTGTCGGCCAACGGGCTGGCCACGCCGTACGTGCTGAGCGCGGCCCGCGGCCGCTGCCAGGAGACCAACGCCGACCAGTCGGCGTTCGTGCAGGCGACGATTCTCGACCCGGCCACCGGCAAGCTGTCCGTGTACGACCCGCTGGTGATCGACAGGGGCAGCAAGCCGGCCATCGCGCCGACGCCGCCGACCCTGCCGCGTGGCGCCGTGGTCGGCATCTGGTTCGGTTTCAACGGCGCCAACCTGACGCTGCGTGGCGACACCGGCACGTGCGTGAACGGCGACCACACCGGCGTGTTCGGGCAGTACGCCTACTGCAACGCGCAGCCGTTCTTCGCCGCCGCCAACAACGCGATCGCCGGCAAGAAGCTCGTCATCCCGCCGCTGGGCACCGGCAAGGACGGCCGGCCGTGCATGACCACCCGTGACTTCGGGCTGGTCGACCAGGACCAGAGCGACAACGTCACCACGACGTACCTGCAGGCCCGGGACGGCCGCGTCGCGCAGGACACCCCGGCCAACGAGTCCAAGCTGGGCTTCCGGAAGGTGCGCGCCAAGACCAGGGCCAAGCTGTCCAACGGCAGCGACAACGTGCTGCTCGACGCCTTCGTCGACCCGGCGCTGGGCTGCACGCCGTACACCGCGGCCGACCTGGCCAGCGGCCGGCAGGTCACCTCGCTGGCCCTGGACGAGCTGCAGGCCGCCACCCGGCAGGCGGCGCCGATGGCCCTCGTGCCGACCAACGACCCGATGGTGCTGGACGGCACGAAGACCAGTGTCACCAAGACGAATCTCTACCGGGTCGGGGTGGACATGCCGGCGATCAACACCCGCGCCGAGACGCCGCAGGCCTACTGCCGGCAGCTGTTCACCACGGGCCTGCAGCGCACCAAGCTGGACGCCCGCTTCACCAAGGTCGCCCCGTCGCCGGACCCCGGCGCGGCCAGCACCCTGTTCACGTTCCTGGCCCAACGGTTGGCCGGCTCGTTCGACAACCTCGGCTGCGGCACACTGCTGCACACCAAAAACCCCGTGCACGTGGTGACGAACAAGGCCGGCGTCGTGGTCGACGCCGGCCTGTGATCGTCACATCTGGGGGATCAGCTCAGGCGCTCCAGCACCATGGCCATGCCCTGGCCACCGCCGACGCACATCGTCTCCAGGCCGAACTGCTTGTCGTGGAACTGCAGCGAGTTGATCAGCGTGGTGGCGATGCGGGCGCCGGTCATGCCGAACGGGTGGCCGACCGCGATCGCGCCGCCGTTGACGTTCAGCTTCTCCAGCGGGATGCCCAGGTCCTGGTAGGACGGGATGACCTGGGCGGCGAACGCCTCGTTGATCTCGACCAGGTCGATGTCCCCGATGGACAGGCCGGCCTTGGCCAGCGCCCGCTTGGACGCCTCGACCGGGCCGAGGCCCATGATCTCCGGGGACAGGCCCGAGACGCCGGTGGCCACGATGCGGGCCAGCGGGGTCAGACCCAGCTCCTTGGCCTTGGTGTCGCTCATCACGACCACCGCGGCCGCGCCGTCGTTGAGGGCGCAGCAGTTGCCGGCCGTGACCCGGCCGTCGGGGCGGAACACCGGCTTGAGCGTGGCCGTCTTCTCCAGCGTCACGCCCGCGCGCGGGCCGTCGTCGGCCGACACGACCGTGCCGTCCGGCAGCGTCACCGGGGTGATCTCGCGTTGCCAGAAGCCGTCGGCGATGGCCTTCTCGGCCAGGTTCTGGGAGCGGACCCCGAACTCGTCCATCTCCTCGCGGCTGACCCCCTTGAGCAGGGCCAGGTTCTCGGCGGTCTGGCCCATCGCGATGTAGATGTCCGGCGTGTTGGCGTCCTCGCGCGGGTCGTGCCACTGGCCGCCGCTGTTCTGGGCGGTCGCGTCGGTGCGGGCCTCGGCGTCGGCGAACAGCGGGTTCTTGGTGTCCGGGAGGCCGTCCGAGCTGCCCTTCGCGAACCGCGACACGGTCTCGACGCCGGCCGAGACGAAGACGTCGCCCTCGCCCGCCTTGATGGCGTGGAAGGCCATCCGGATCGACTGCAGGCTGGAGGCGCAGTAGCGGGTCACCGTGCAGCCGGGCAGGTGGTCCATGCCCATCAGCACCGACACCACGCGGCCGATGTTGTACCCCTGCTCGCCGCCGGGCAGGCCGCAGCCCATGATCAGGTCGTCGATCTGGGTCGGGTCCAGCGCCGGCACCTTGTCCAGCGCCGCCCGGACCATCTGCACGGCCAGGTCGTCGGGGCGGATCGACACGAGCGATCCCTTGCCGGCCCGACCGATCGGGGAGCGGGCGGCGGAGACGATCACGGCCTCGGGCATCGCGAAACTCCTTCGGTTCGCTACTGATTGGTAACCTGCGGAGTCTAGCGACCGGACCCACCCCGTGACTGTGGTCCAGCTCTCGAATCTGGGGGACGTATGAACACCGACAGGATCGGCGCCCTCGCCCCGTTGACCGCGCCCGGCTGGGTCGAGGCCGGTCGACACCTGCTGGCCGGCCTCGAACTGGCGGCGGCCGACATGCCCTTCGAGCTGCTGGTCCGGGACACCGCCGCCGACCCCGCACGGGCGGCCGCGGCCGTGGACGAGCTGGCCCAACTGGGCGTGGCGGCCATCGTCGGGGAGTACCACAGCGTCGTCGCCCGGGCCGTCGCCGCGCGGGCCGAGGCCCTGGAGCTGCCGTTCCTCTGCTCGTCCGCCGTGCTCGACGCCCTCACCGACGAGCCGAGCGACCACGTCGCCCGCATCGCCCCGGCCCAGTCCCACGGCTGGCGGATCCACGCCGACTTCCTTCGCCGGGCCGGCCACACCCGCGTCGCCGTCGCCGCCCAGCCCAGCGCCTACTGGGCCGCCGGCACCCGGATCCTGCGCAGCCACCTCGACGTCGTCGAACTGTCCTTGGACGGCCTGTGCGACGACCTCGCCGCCAGCCGTGCCACCGCTGTCCTGCTCCTCGTCGGCACGCCCGAGCCCGCCCAGTCCCTGATCCGCGCCGTCCGCGAGGACCCGCGGCTGGCCGGGATGCTCATCGGCGCACCGGCCGGGCAGCCCGAGTTCGCCTCATGGGCCACCCCACTCGGCGCCGGCATTCCGTTCCTGCGCTACCTGCCGGAAAGCCTCAGCCCGCTCGGCACACGCGTCGAGGCCGCCCTCCGCGACCGGCTCGGCGAGGAGCCCTCGTTCGTGGCCTTCGAGGGCTACGACACCATCCTCGCCCTGGCCGAGGTGCTCCGCGGCGTGTCCTGGGCCGACGTCGACATCGAGGGAACCCGAGGCCGCGTCACCTTCTCCTGCCCGCCCGGCAGCGTCGTGTGGCAGTGGGCCTGGGCGCCGGTCCAGGTCGTCGACCGCGACCCCGCGGCCCCCGAGCGCTTCCGCACCCTCGGCTGAGGCAGCCGACCCCCACGCAGCCGACCCCCACGCAGCCGACCCCCACGCAGCCGACCCCCACGCAGCCGACCCCCACGCAACCGACCCCCACGCAACCGACCCCCGACCAACCCGGGGGCAGCCCCGTCGCCAGCCTACCAACCCGCCCTCGAAGTTGATCTTGAAACCGAGGTGCCTGTGGACAACTGGCGGCCTGTGGACAACTCGGTTACTGGGCCAGCTGACGCACGGGTTTGCCGAAGCGGAGGTTGAGGCGGGCGATGAACTTGGCCGTGGGACGGCGGGCCTCGGCCAAGGGGGAGCGGAAGGGCAGCCGGGGCAGCGGCCCGCCGGTCCACACGCCGGCGACGGTGCACAGGGCGGGCAGCAGCACGGAGCAGGCGGCGTCGTAGCCGACGGCGCTGGGGTGGAACTGGTCGGAGCTGAAGAACTCCCGCGGCCGGGCCAGGAACTCGGGGGCCAGCAGGTCGGCCAGGGGCACGGGGATGGCCCCGAGCCGCGCCACGGCCTTGCGCTGACCCCGGGCCAACAACAGGCTCCAGACCCGGGCGATGGACTTCAAGGGCTGCGCGATGGGGCGGATCACGCCGAGGTCGGGGCACGTGCCGACGACCACGCCGCAGCCGGCGTCCTGGAGGGTGCGGATCACCCGTTCGAGGCCGGCGACGGCGTCGGGAACGGTGGTCAGCGTGGTGACGTCGTTGGCGCCGACGATGATCACGGCGACGTGCGGCGGGGTCACCAGGGCCTGTTCGACCTGGGCCGACAGGTCCTTGGTGGCGGCGCCGACGACGGCG
Source organism: Kutzneria sp. NPDC051319 (assembly GCF_040682195.1). Taxonomy (NCBI): domain Bacteria; kingdom Bacillati; phylum Actinomycetota; class Actinomycetes; order Pseudonocardiales; family Pseudonocardiaceae; genus Kutzneria; species Kutzneria sp. NPDC051319. Next base: position 88,483 of record NZ_JBFBAM010000021.1, read on the forward strand.
TAGGTGTCGAGGCGCACGGGCCGGTCGGCCTCCTCGGCCAAGCCTCTGGCCAGCACGACGGAGGGCAGCTGGTCGGCGGAGTCCACGCCGAGACCGGCCGCCATGGAGTCGCCGAACATGGCGAACCGCAGGGCGTCGTCCTCGTCGGAGGGCGGCACGGGGCCGGAACCGTCGGGCAGGTAGACGCCGTCGGCCAGCCAGGGCGGGGCGACGGGCGGCCCGATGATCCGCTCCGCGCGCCGCGCCTGCCCCGTGAGCAGCCCATATGCCGCGCCGTAGAGCCCGCCGAGCGTGCCGGCGGCCAGCGCGATGAACCGAACTCCCCGCATCACACCCATGACTGACCTCCCCCGTTCCATTCTCCCACCAGTCAGATCGTCGACTCCTCCATTGGGATTAACACCACGCAGCCACGATGGTTCCCCGGAACGAGTTAGGCTGCGGCCAGTTCACGAGACGCCAATTCGAGAAGGGCCTTCGGTGGAGTACGTCGATCACGTAGTCGACCTCGTCGGCAACACCCCGCTGGTGCGGTTGAACGCCCTCGTCGACGGTCTGGCGCCCCTGGTGCTGGCCAAGGTCGAGTACTTCAACCCCGGCGGCAGCGTCAAGGACCGCATCGCGCTGCGCATGGTGGAGGCCGCCGAGCGCTCGGGCGAGCTCAAGCCGGGCGGCACGATCGTGGAGCCGACCTCCGGCAACACGGGCGTCGGCCTGGCGCTGGTCGCCCAGCGCCGGGGCTACAAGTGCGTCTTCGTCTGCCCGGACAAGGTCAGCGAGGACAAGCGCAACGTGCTCAAGGCCTACGGGGCCGAGGTCGTGGTGTGCCCGACCGCGGTCGCCCCGGAGCACCCCGACTCGTACTACAACGTCTCCGACCGGCTGGTCCGCGAGATCCCCGGCGCCTGGAAGCCCAACCAGTACGCCAACCCGCAGAACCCGGAGAGCCACTACCACTCCACGGGGCCGGAGCTGTGGCGGCAGACCGAGGGCAAGATCACGCACTTCGTCGCGGGTGTGGGCACGGGCGGCACGATCACCGGCACGGGCCGGTACCTCAAGGAGGTGTCCGACGGCCGCGTGAAGATCATCGGCGCGGACCCGGAGGGCTCCGTGTACTCGGGCGGCTCCGGCCGGCCGTACCTGGTCGAAGGCGTCGGCGAGGACTTCTGGCCGACCACCTACGACCGCGACATCTGCGACGAGATCATCCCGATCTCGGATGCCGACTCGTTCGAGGTGACCCGTCGCCTGGCCCGCGAGGAGGGCCTGCTGGTCGGCGGCTCCTGCGGTATGGCCGCCGCGGCCGCGATCGAGCTGGCCCGCCGCTGCGGCCCGGACGACGTGATCGTGGTGCTGCTGCCCGACGGTGGCCGCGGCTACCTGTCCAAGGTCTTCAACGACACCTGGATGTCCTCCTACGGCTTCCTCTCGCCCGACCACACCGGCGCGACCGCCGGCGACGTGCTGCGCCGCAAGGACGGCACGATGCCCGAGCTGGTGCACGTGCATCCGAACGAGACGGTCGCCGAGGCCATCGCCATCCTGCGCGAGTTCGAGGTCTCCCAGATGCCGGTCGTCAACGCCGAGCCGCCCGTGATGGCGGCCGAGGTGGCCGGCGCGCTCAACGAGCGCGACCTGCTCGACGCGCTGTTCACCGGGAAGGCGCAGCTCGCCGACCGGGTCGAGCAGCACATGTCGCCGCCGCTGCCGACCATCGGCGCTGGTGAGCCGGTGGGCGTCGCGATGGACGCGCTGTCGGCCGCGGACGGGGCGATGGTGCTGGTCGACGGGAAGCCCGCGGGCGTGGTCACCCGGCACGACATCCTCGGATTTCTCGCTGGTCGATGAGTCTTGCCAGGCGGGCGGCGGTGCTCCGTCGTATGGGCTAGCGTTACGCGCGACGTGACGTCAAGGGCCCAAGGGGGTTGGAAACCCGATGAGTGATCCACAGCCGCCGGAGACCGGTGACTCCGCGGTGAACCCGGAGGCCACCCAGGTGGTCGGGGCGGGATCCCAGCCGCCGGCCACCAGTCCCGCGGACGCCAACGCCACCCAGGTGGTGCGGCCGGGCGACCTGCCGTCACCGGGAGCGACGATGCCTCCGCCCGCCGACTCCACCCAGGTGGTGCCGCCCGGCCAGCAGCCGCCGGCCGGGCCGACCTACAGCCCGCCCGGGTACGCCAACCCGCCGAGCGGCCCGATGCCGGCCCAGCCGGCGACGCCGTCGTTCGGTCAGCAGCCCGCGCCGAGCCCGTTCGGCCAGCAGCCGCAGCCCTACGGCGCGCCCGGCAGCGGCGGCTTCCCGCAGCAGCCGGGCATGCCCCAGGCGGGTATGCCCCAGCCGGGTCAGCCTTTCGGTCAGCCGCAGCAGCAGCAGTTCGGCCAGCCGCCGTTCGGCGCGCCGCAGCAGCCGGCGTGGGCGACCCAGCAGCCGGGCTACGGTGCCCAGCCGATGGGCGGCGGCGCCGCGGGCGGCGCCACGAACACGCTGCCGATCGCGATGTGGGCGACGATCGTCCTGATGGCGTTCGGTGTCATCTCCAGCATCGTGTCGGTGATCGGCCTGCTGAGCTCGCGCTACAGCACCGGCCTGCTGATCTTCACCGCGATCTTCGCGCTGGTGATCGCGCTCGGCGCCGGCGCGTGCGCCTGGTTCGCCGGGCAGGGCGCCAACTGGGGCCGGATCGTGCTCACGGTGTTCTTCGGCCTCGGCCTGATCAGCGCGCTGCTGCAGATCGGGGCCAACCCGGTGGTCTCGCTGATCGAGATCGTGCTGTTCATTGGTCTGCTCGTGCTGTGGTGGATGCCGTCGACCACGGCCAACATGGCGGCCAAGCGCGGGGCCGCGCCGCAAGGCGCCGGCGGCTACGGGCAGCAGCCCCAGTACGGCCAGCCCTTCGGCCAGCAGCAGTTCGGTCAGCAGCCCCAGTACGGCCAGCCGCAGCAGCAGTTCGGCCAGCCCCAGGCTCCGCAGTTCGGCCAGCCGCAGCCGGGTCAGCCCTACGGGCAGCCCCAGCAGCCGCCGACCGGTGGCTTCGGCCAGCCGCAGGCGCCGCAGTTCGGCCAGCCCTCGCCCTACGGGCAGCCGCCGCAGCAGCCCGGTTACGGGCAGCCGCCGCAGCAGCCCGGCCCGTACGGCCAGTGAGGTAACCCGATCGAACGCCGCCGGGCGGTTCCACTGCGAACCGCCCGGCGGCGTTTTGTGTTGAGGTGATGAAGCCTCGGGTTTCAGCCCGGCACCACGGTGACCGCCGCCGTGCTGGCGCCGCCGGTGCTCGTGCCGTTGACCCTGTTGGTGCTGGCCGTCGTCTTGATCGTGCTCGCCAGCGCCCCTGTGACCGGCGTCTACCTTCGCTCGAGGGGACCAGTCCCGCGACGTAGGCTCTGTGCATGACGGACAGCACCGCCCGACACGGTTTCGAGACCAGGGCGATCCACGCCGGGCAGGAGCCTGACCCGCACACCGGCTCGGTCATCGTGCCCATCTACCAGACCTCCACGTTCGCCCAGGACGGCGTCGGCGGGCTGCGGGCCGGTGGCTACGAGTACTCCCGCACCGCCAACCCGACCCGCACCGCGCTCGAGGAGTGCCTCGCGTCACTGGAGGGCGGCCGGCACGCGCTGGCCTTCGCCTCCGGCATGGCCGCCTCCGACATCGCGCTGCGGTCGCTGGTCCGCCCGGGCGACCACGTGATCATCCCGGACGACGCCTACGGCGGCACCTTCCGCTTGGTGGACAAGGTGCTCAGCCAGTGGGGCGTCGAGCACACGCCGGTGCATCTGTCCGATGTGGACGCCGTGCGGGCCGCGGTTCGCCCGGAGACCAAGGTGATCTGGGTCGAGACGCCCACCAACCCGCTGCTGGGCATCGCCGACATCGCCGCCCTGGCCGGCATCGCGCACGACGCCGAGGCGCGGCTGGTGGTGGACAACACCTTCGCCACCCCGTACCTGCAGTCGCCGCTCGGCCTCGGCGCCGACATCGTGCTGCACTCCACCACCAAGTACCTCGGCGGTCACTCCGATGTGGTCGGTGGCGCCCTGGTCACCTCCGACGACGAGCTGCACGAGAAGTTCGCCTTCCTGCGCAACGCCGCCGGCTCCGTGCCCGGCCCGTTCGACTCGTGGCTGACGCTGCGTGGCCTCAAGACGCTGGCCGTGCGGATGGACCGCCACAGCGACAACGCCGAGCGCGTGGTCGAGGCCCTGGTCAGCCACCCCAAGGTGACCAAGGTGTTCTACCCCGGCCTGGTCGAGCACGCCGGCCACGAGGTCGCCGCCAAGCAGATGCGCCGCTTCGGCGGCATGGTGTCGTTCACCGTCTCCGGCGGCGAGCAGGCCGCCCTGGACGTCTGCGCCGGCACCAAGCTGTTCACCCTGGCCGAGTCTCTCGGCGGCATCGAGTCGCTGATCGAGCACCCGGGCAAGATGACCCACGCCAGCACCGCCGGCTCCGCCCTCCAGGTCCCCGACGACCTGGTCCGCCTCTCCGTCGGCATCGAGTCCGCCGACGACCTGGTCGAAGACCTCCTCGTCGCCCTGGGCTGACCCCGGCCAATGCAGTGAAGGACGCCTTACCCTCGTTCAACGAGGGTAAGGCGTCCTTCACTGCATAAGTTGCCGTCTCAGGGGCGGACGCCGGTCGCGGCTTCCTTGGCGCCGGGGAAGTCCTGCTTGTCGACGCAGCTGCCGACCAGTTCGACCACGTTGCCGTTGACCACGTAGTGCCCGGCGTCGGCGCAGCCGGCCTGCGACACGGTGAACACGGCCGCTCCGGCCAGTGCCGCGGCGCATGCGACCGCCCCGATCAGCGGCAGCACCCCGGCTATGCGGGCCACGCGTGCCATGCCACCTCCACGATGTCCATATCCCCGGCGTAGTTGTCTTCTACGTCCCGATGACCATGCGTGGTTCAGTGGTCACCGGCGCCGGTGAGAATGCGTCAAGCGTACCCGTAACGGGCCGTCGGTGTGGCGACGGACAGCACACTGGCAGGATCGGCGCCATGGAGCTGGTCAGCGTCGAGCGGGTGAGGGCGGCCCGGAAGCTGCTCGCGGGAGTGGTGCGGCAGACACCGATGGAGCATTCCCGGGTCCTGGGCGAGATTCAGGGCGGTGAGGTCTTCCTCAAACTGGAGAACCTCCAGCGCACTGGATCGTTCAAGATCCGCGGCGCCTACGTGCGCATGCACGGCCTCGACGCGGAGGAGCGCTCGCGCGGGGTGGTTGCGGCCAGCGCCGGCAACCACGCGCAGGGAGTAGCCCTCGGCGCGTCGCTGCTGGGCATTCCGGCCACGGTGTTCATGCCCCGCCGGGCCCCGCTGCCCAAGCTCGCGGCGACCCGCGGCTACGGCGCCGACGTGAAGCTGACCGGGGAGTCCTTCGACGAGACCCTGGCCGCCTCGATCGTCTTCGCCCAGCGGACCGGGGCGGTGTTCATCCACCCGTTCGACCACCCGGACGTGATCGCCGGGCAGGGCACGATCGGCCTGGAGATCCTGGACCAGGTTCCCGACGTCGGCACCGTGCTGCTGGCCGCGGGCGGCGGCGGACTGGTCGGCGGCGTGGCCGTGGCGATCAAGGCGCTGCGCCCGGACGTGAAGATCGTTGCGGTGCAGGCGGAAAACGCCGCCGCGCTGCCGGAGTCGCTCAGCACCGGCTCGCCGGTGAAGCTCCCGGGCGTGCGCACGATGGCCGACGGCATCGCCGTCGCCAAGCCGGGCGCCCTGACGTACCGGCACGTCCGCGACCTGGTCGACGACGTCGTGACGGTCACCGAGGACTCGCTGGCCCGGGCGGTGCTGCTGTCCATGGAGCGGGCCAAGCAGGTCGTCGAGCCCGCCGGCGCCGCCACCATCGCCGCGCTCATGCAGTACCCCGGCCGGTTCAAGGGCCCGGTGGTCGCCGTGCTGTCCGGCGGCAACGTGGATCCCTTGCTGCTGCTGCAAATCATCCAGCACGGCATGCGCGCCGCCGGCCGCTACCTCGCGCTGCGGCTGCGCATCGACGACAAGCCCGGCAGCCTGGCCGGTCTGCTCACGATGCTCGGCGACCTCGGCGTGAACGTCCTCGACGTGGAGCACACCCGCATGTCCGACCAGCTGCGCCTGGGCGAGGCCGAGGTCTCCCTCAACCTGGAGACCCGCGGCGTCGAGCACTGCGCCGAACTGGTCGCCGCCCTCCGCGCCGCCGGCTTCACGGTCCTGCGCTGACCCGTCTTGTCCACAGGGGCCGAGTTATCCACAGCGACCCCGGCTTCAAGATCCACTAGCGGCCACGCCGGGTAGAATGGTCTTGGGGCGGCCACCCCGGGAGGGTGGGGGCTGCGCCGGATGACGGACGCAGCCCCGCGAAGCTCACAGGTTGCCGCGGCGCTCCTGCTCGCGCTCGATGGCCTCGAACAGGGCCTTGAAGTTGCCCTTGCCGAAGCCCAGCGAGCCGTGGCGCTCGATCAGCTCGTAGAACACGGTCGGCCGGTCGCCGATGGGCGCGGTGAAGATCTGCAGCAGGTAGCCGTCCTCGTCCCGGTCGACCAGGATCCGGTGCTGCTTGAGCACCTCGATGGGCAGCCGCACCTCGCCGATCCGGGCCCGCAGCGCCGGGTCGTCGTAGTAGGAGTCCGGAGTGTCGAGGAATTCGACGCCGGCGTTCCGCATGGCCGTCACGGTGGCGATGATGTCGTTGGTGGCCAAGGCGATGTGCTGGCAGCCGGCGCCGTTGTAGAACTCCAGGTACTCGTCGATCTGCGACTTGCGCTTGGCCACGGCCGGCTCGTTGAGCGGGAACTTGACGCGGTGGTTGCCGTTGGACACCACCTTGCTCATCAGGGCCGAGTAGTCGGTGGCGATGTCGTCGCCGATGAACTCGGCCATGTTCACGAAGCCCATGACCCGGTTGTAGAACTCGACCCAGTAGTCCATGCGCCCGAGCTCGACGTTGCCCACGCAGTGGTCGACGGCCTGGAACAGCCGCTTCGGAGCGCCCTCGGGGCGCTTCACCGTGCTGGTCCTGGCCACATAACCCGGCAGGTACGGGCCGTTGTAGCGGGAGCGGTCGATCAGGGTGTGGCGGGTCTCGCCGTAGGTGGCGATGGCGGCGCGGCGGATGGTGCCGTGTTCATCGGTGACGTCGTTGGGCTCCTCCAGCACGCTGGCGCCCTGGGCCCGGGCGTGCTTGATGCACTGGTCGACGTCGCCGACCTCCAGCGCGAGGTCGACCACGCCGTCGCCGTGCTTGCGGTGGTGGTCGAGCAGCGCGCTCGACGGCGACACGCCGCCGTTGATCACGAAGCGGGCCGAGCCGGACTTCAGCACGAACGACTTGTGGTCGCGGTTGCCGGTCTCCGGGCCGGAGTAGGCGACCAGCTGCATGCCGAACGCCACCTGGTAGAACCACGCGGTCTGGGTGGCGTTGCCGGCCACGAACACGACCGCGTCCATCGCCTTGACCGGGAACGGGTCCTTCGACGCGTCGTAGTCGACCAGCCCGACCAGCTGCTTGAGCGATTCGAAGCTGACGTCGTCCAGCATCTCAGTCATGGCGACCCTCCCCGTGGCGGTGTGCAATCAGCTAGCCGAAGCATCCGTGCCGCCGACATCGTGCGCAACAGCCGCTGATTTGACTGAACACCATGCTCGGTCAACCGTGGATATCGCCGGCAGAACTGGGCAGACTGACCAGGTGGACCGGGAACCGATGGACGCACTCGACGCGAAGCTGTTGCTGCTGCTCACCGACGAGCCGCGGCTGGGAGTGCTGGAATGCTCGCGCCGGCTGGGCGTGGCGCGCGGCACGGTGCAGGCGCGGCTGGACCGCCTCACCGAGCGCGGCATCCTCGGCGGCTTCCCGCCGGCCGTCGACCTGGCCGCGATGGGCTACGGGCTCACGGCGTTCGCGGTGCTGGAGATCGCGCAGGGACGGCGCTCCGAGGTGGCGGCGCAGCTGGCCGCCATCGACGAGGTGTGCGAGGTGCACGCCACCACCGGCCAGGGCGACCTGCACGTGCGCATGGTCGCGCGGTCCAACGACGACCTGCAGCGTGTGGTGGACGAGGTGGTGGCGGTGCCGGGCGTGCAGCGGACATCCACGGCGATCGCACTGTCCACGCCGATCGAGCCACGGGTCCGGCCGCTGCTGCAACGGGTCGCGAACGAGCAAATGCCCTGGTCACCGTGACCGATGACCAGGGCGTCACGGCCCGGGGTCAGGCGGCGGTGTAGGGCACCGCCTTGACCAGGGTGACCTTCATGCTCTTGCCGTTGGGCAGCTCGTACTGCCGGGTCTCGCCCTCCTTGGCGCCCAACAGCGCCCGGCCGAGCGGGGACGCCGGCGAGAAGACCTCGAGCGGACCCTCCGCGCCCTCCTCGCGGGTGGCCAGCAGGAACTGCTCGGTGTCGCTGTCGCCCTCGTAACGGACGGTGAGCACCTTGCCGGGCTCGGCGATGCCGTCGTTCTTGGGGGCCTCGCCCACCTTGGCCACGCGCAGCAGCTCCTGGAGCTGGCGGATCCGGCCCTCCTGCTTGCCCTGCTCCTCGCGGGCGGCGTGGTATCCGCCGTTCTCCCTGAGGTCGCCTTCCTCGCGCCGGGCGTTGATCTCGGCGGCAATGACCGGGCGGTTCGCGATCAGCTCGTCAAGCTCGTGCTTGAGCCGGTCGTAGGATTCCTGGGTCAGCCAGGTCACCTGGGTCTCGCTCACGGTCACCAACTCCTCGTTTCTACCGGGCCCACGCCGGACACGCGGGCGCCGGTATGCCAGTGGCATACCGGGCACTTCCGGGCCGTGAGGCCAGGAACGAAAAACACGGCCCGTGGAAAGGGGCCGTGCTGTCGAGCGATTCTAGCACGCCACCCGTGGCGGGCGGCGAGATTTTCGCAGGTCCACGACCGCTTGCGGGGTGGTTCACCCGCTTGGCGGCTAGGCGTTCTTCAGATATGGGGGCACCTGGTAGGAGCAGCCGTACACCTCCACGATCACTGCTCGTTTCGAGGTGTGCACCACCGTGTCGACCGTGCGTTGCGCGCCGCCCGCGGGCACGTAGACCTCGCGCACACCGGCCTCGTCGCCGTCGGCCGAGCGGGTCCGGACGATGCAGTCGGCCGGTTTGGACGGGTCGTCGCGAGTGACCGTGAACGTGAACTGGGTCGTGTGGTCGTCCACGAACTTGTAGCTCGCCGGCTCGGTGGTGATGGGGCCGTCGCCCAGGTTGACGTACGCCACATAGGCCACGACCAGGCCGACCACCACGAAAACACCCAGTAAGGCCCAGTACACCCAGCGTGGCCCGCGGCGCTGAGCACGCGAACCGTAGCGGCCGGCCGGTAGCTCACGCTGTGTGACCATGCCGCCTCCTCGCTCGGGACTGTCGGACCGGTTTGGAACAATGGCTGAGACCGTCCGGTTGAGTATCCCTGGGCCCCCGGCGGAGACGGCGGGCAGGGTGGATACGACGATGAGGGGACCATGGCCGAGAAGCTTCGCCTGATGGCAGTGCACGCGCACCCCGACGACGAGTCCAGCAAGGGCGCCGCGACGATGGCGCGCTACGTCGCCGAGGGGCACGACGTGATGGTCGTTACCTGCACCGGCGGCGAACGGGGCAGCATCCTCAACCCGGCCATGGACCGCCCGGACGTGCTGGAGAACATGGCGGAGATCCGCCGCGAGGAGATGGCCACCGCGGCCAAGATCCTGGGCATCCAGCACCGCTGGCTCGGCTTCGTCGACTCGGGCCTGCCCGAGGGCGACCCCAAGCCGCCGCTGCCCGAGGGCTGCTTCGCCCTGGTGCCGCTGGAGGAGTCCGCCGAGGCGCTGGTCCGCGTGGTGCGCGAGTTCCGGCCGCACGTCATCGTCACCTACGACGAGAACGGCGGCTACCCGCACCCCGACCACATCCGCTGCCACGAGGTGTCCGTCGCGGCCTTCGACGCCGCCGCCGACCCGGACCAGTTCCCCGAGGCCGGCGCGCCGTGGCAGACGCTCAAGCTGTACTACTCGCACGGTTTCCTCAAGGCCAAGATGGTGGCCTTCCATGAGGCGCTGCTGGCCCGGGGCGCGGAGTCGCCGTACGGGGAGTGGCTGGCCAACTGGGACCAGAACCGCAAGGACAACATGGAGCGGGTCACCACCCAGGTGCCCTGCGGCGACTACTTCGAGCAGGGGCTGGAGGCGCTGCGCGCGCACGCCACCCAGATCGATCCCACCGCCCGGTGGTTCGCCGTACCCTTGGACCTGCAGCGTGAGATCTGGCCGACCGAGGAGTACGAGCTCGTCCGGTCGCTGGTCGACACCACGCTGCCCGAGGACGACTTGTTCGCCGGAGTACGAGAGAAGGTGCACGTGTGACCGGTCTACCGGTCCCCGTGGCGTTGGCCCAGACCACTACCGCCACCACCCCCGCCGGCACCGACCAGGGCGGTCAGGGCGAGGACTTCGGCAAGTCCACGCCTGTCGGCTTTGTCGTGCTCATCCTGTTCTTCGTGGCCGTCGCGTTCCTCATCCGGTCGATGACCAAGCACCTCAAGCGGGTGCCGGCCAGCTTCGACGAACCCGAGGACAAGCCGAAGACCGGGGAATAGGTGGATCACGAGGAAGCGGTCCGCTGGTACGGGCCGTGGGGCATGGTCAAGCCCGACGACGCGGCCGCCCTGTGCGCCGGGCTGGACGCGCCGTGGTGGGTCAACGGCGGCTGGGCCATCGAGGCCTACGCCGCCGTGCGCCGTGAGCACGGCGACATCGACCTCGGCGTCTTCCGTCGCGACGCCGCCGCCGTGATCGAGCACTTCGCGCCGAGCTTCCACATCTGGGCGGTTGGCGACGGCGCCCTACGCCCCGTCGTCTGGCCCGAGGGCGTGCCGTCCTGGGCCTCGGGCCTGTGGCTTCGGGAGAACGCCACCTCGCCGTGGCTGCTCGACCTCCAGCTCACCGACGATCGGGACGGCGAGTGGGTGTGCGGGCGGGACCCGTCCCTCGTGCTCCCGCTGTCCGACGCCACTTGGGAGGGCCGCGGCATCCGCTACCTGCGGCCCGAGCTCGTGCTGCTGTTCAAGGCCAAGCACAACCAGGCCAAGGACGAGGCCGACCTCGTCGCCACCCTGCCCTGGCTGGACGCCGCCGGCCGCCACCACTGCGCCGACCTGATCAGCCGCGTCCACCCCGAACACCCCTGGCTCAAGCTCCTCGGCTGAGGTTCAGGCATCGAGGCGGAGTTGGACCACGAACTTGTGGAGGTCGGCCTCGGCGGAGGGGTGGTCGGGGAGAGTCGAGCGCTCCTGGGCGGTGACCAGTTCGGCGAGCCAGTGTTCGTAGGTCTGCCACAACAGTTCCTGTGACGGGCCGCCGGTCAGGGTGAGGTGCTCGCCGGCGGCCTTGGCGGTGATGAGCTCGGGCAGGAACGAGGGCCCGTGCAGCTCGGAGACCAGCACGGACAGGTCGGCCTCGATGGCGCCGGTGCGCATGAGGTGGATGCCGGTGAGCAGGGCCCGGAAGGTGTAGAGCAAGGGCTTGAGCTCGCCTGAGCGGCCGAACAGCTGCCACTGGGTGCGGGCGAAGCCGCGGTAGTGATGGGCGTGCCGGGGCGTGACGCAGCCGGCGGCGAAGCCGGCCAGCTCGGCGTGGGCGTCGGAGGTCTGCACGACCAGGGGCGACAACAGCTGCTCAAGGACGTAACCGTTGGGCCGCAACAGAAGTCGGGTGAACTTGAGCAGGTCGTGGGTGACCAGGTCGAGCTCGACGCCGTCACGGATCCACATGCGCTCCAGGGTCTCCGGACCGTGCCGGAGCCCGACGACCTCGTCGGCGGGCAGCAGGTGCACGCCGCGCAGGTCGACATCGGAGTCGGCGGAAGGGAAGCCGTACAGGTGCGCGCCGGACACGGTGGCGAACAACAGCCGGTACGGCTGCTCGGCGACGACCTCGCGCAGCCCGGGAACATCCACCGCGGTCACTGGCCCACCTCGCTGGCGCTCGGCGGGTCTGCGACCCAGGTCCCTGTGTTGAATGGTGCCCTCGCAAGCTCGGTCACTGGTCCTCCAAAGCGGATCTCCGGCGCACCGACACGAGCCAGTCCTGCACCGCCGCGGTGTCGGGCACTGCGGGCAGCGGCGAGCGGAGCACGGCCCGCGCGGTGCGGTCGCGCAGATCCTCCACCCATTTCACGACGTCCTTCCACGGCACGTCCCCGTCGCGCACGGCCAGCAGCTGAGCCCGGTGCTCACCCACGCGAAGCACCAGCTCGCCGGTGCTCAACAGCCGGTCGCACAGGGTCAGCAGCCGGATGACGTGCATGACCTGCTTCCACCGTGGCGTGCCGCCGCTGGCCATCGCGGCGGCGGCCCGGGCGAACTGCTGGGCGGTGGCCCGCCGGTAGCTGTCGGCGGCGCGCTGCGACAACAACGCCGGCAGGAGCGCCTGGAGCTCGGCGCCGAGCGGCGTGCACGTCTCGACGAGGTCGGAGGCGAGCACCTCCAACACTGTCGGATTGGCCTTGAGGGCCAACGACAGGAAGTGCTCGACCTCCCAGCTCACCCGCTCCTGCTCCGGCCCGTCGACCGAGGTCGGCGGCTTCTCGAAGGCCCAGAACAGCCGGGTCGGCGGCACGTACACGCCCCGACGGTCCACATCGGACTCGTCGGTGTCCAGCCCGTACGCGTGCGAGCCGATGACCACGGACAACACGGTGTGCTCGATCATCTACAGCCTCGGATCCACGGGCTCGGACTCCAGCGCCAGCACGGCGAACACGCATTCGTGCACGCGCCACAGCGGCTCTCCCCGGGCCAACCGCTCCAACCCCTCGATGCCCAGCGCGTACTCGCGGGCGGCCAGCGACCGCTTGGCCGCCAAGCCCCGCTGCCGCAGCCGGTCGATGTTGCCCGGCTCGGTGTAGTCGGGCCCGTAGATGATCCGCAGGTACTCCCGCCCACGCACCTTCAGCCCCGGCTGCACCAGACCGCGCCGCCCGCGCGTGAGGTTGCCCAGCGGCTTGACGACCATGCCCTCGCCGCCGGCCGCGGTCAGCTCCTCCCACCACCGGACACCGGCTTTCACCGACTCCGGATCCGTGGTGTCCACGGTCAGATTCTGAGTCGTGGCGAACAGTTCCGGGTCGGCGGCGGCCAGCTGCCCGGCCACCGACAGGTGCCACGAGTGTGGCCGGTCGTGGTACGTGGCGCCCTCCGACGCGAGCAGCTGGAACGGGGCGATCCGCACCCCGCTCAGGCCCTCGGTCGGCCAGCAGTACCGCTCGTACGCCTCGCGATAGGCGGCAGCGTTGTGAGCGCGGGATTCCGTGCGCGCCAACAACTCCGTCACGTCCACGCCACGTGCTGAAGCCTCCCGCAGCACCTCGACGGCCGTCGGCAGGGCACCGGAAGCCGCCGCCCCGACCGCCGCGTACTGCTCACGGATCAGCCCGCCGGCCTTGGCGTTCCACGGCAGCAGCTCGCAGTCCAGCAGCAGCCAATCGCTGTCCAAAGTGGACCAAAGCTGCGACTTTCCCACCGCGGAACGGATCCGCTCCAGCAACTGTCCCGTCAGCTCGGGACCGAAGAACGACCGGCCGGTCCGGGTGTGCACGGCCCCGTCATCACGGGACACCAACACCACTGCGCGCGAACCCATGTGCTTCTCCTCGCACACGACCCGGTCCACACCGTCGGTCAGGTACGCGGAGAACGCCTCCTCCGGATGCTCCAACACCTCCGGCCGCGCCGAGGTGGCCACGGGCGCCATCGTCGGCGGCAGGTACAGCAGCTTGGCCGGCTCGATGGCGAACCGGCTCATCACCTCGATCGCCGCCGCCGCGTTCTCGGCGCGAACGGTCAGCCGACCGTGGTTGGCCGTCTGCACGGTCCGCTTGCCGATCACGTCGGTGATGTCGAGTTCCTCCGGCGCCCGCACCGGCTCCTCCGGCGTCAACGGCCGCACCGGCTCGTACCAGACCCGCTGCGCCGCAACGGAAACAATCTCCCGCTCCGGATAGCGCAGGGCCGTCAGCTGCCCGCCGAACACGCATCCCGTGTCCAGGCAGATGGTGTTGTTGACCCACTCCGCGTTGGGAACCGGCGTGTGGCCATACACCACGGTCGCGCTGCCTCGATAGTCGTTGGCCCACGGATACCGCACCGGCAGGCCGTACTCGTCGGTCTCGCCGGTGGTCTCCCCGTACAGCGCGAAACTGCGCACGCGTCCGGACGCCCGCCCCTGGTACCGCTCCGGCAGCCCGGCGTGCGCCACCACCAGCTTGCCGCCGTCCAGCACGTAGTGCGACACCAGGTCGTAGCAGAACTGCTCGGCCTGCTTGCGGAAGTCGTCGGACTCCGAGGACAGTTGCGCCAGCGACTCGGCCAGCCCGTGCGTCACCTGCACATTGCGCCCGCGCAGGGCTCGGACCAGCTTGTTCTCGTGGTTTCCGGCCACGCACAGCGCCGTTCCGGCGGCGACCATGTTCATCACCAGCCGCAGCACGCCCGGCGTGTCCGGCCCGCGGTCGACCAGGTCGCCGACGAACACCGCCCGCCGCCCGGCCGGGTGCGAAGCGGAATCGCCGTCGACGTGATATCCCAGCCGTGTCAACAGTTCCGTCAGCTCAAGGCGGCAGCCGTGCACGTCGCCGATGATGTCGAACGGCCCGGTCTCACCGCGACGGTCGTTGACCAGCGGATCGCGGCGGATCGTGGCGGCCTCGACCTCCTCGACCGAGCGCAGCACGTGGACGCGGCGGAAACCTTCCTTCTCCAGGAAACGCAGCGACCGCCGCAGGTCGTTGCGCTGCCGCCGGATCACGTGCACACCGAAGTCTCGGTCGGCCCGCGCCTGGTTGCGCTCGAAACACACGGACTCCGGCAGGTCCAGCACGATGGCCACCGGCAGCACGTCGTGCTCACGGGCCAGCCGCACCAGCGACGCCCGCCCCTCGCGCTGCACATTGGTCGCGTCGACCACGGTCAGGCGGCCGTTGTGCAGCCGCTTGCCGGCGATGTAGTGCAGCACGTCGAAGGCGTCGTTGGTGGCCGACTGGTCGTTGTCGTCGTCGGACACCAGGCCGCGGCAGTGATCGCTGGAGATCACCTCGGTGTCGAGGAAGTGCCTGCGGGCGAAGGTGGACTTGCCAGAGCCGGAGGCGCCGACCAGCGCGACCAGCGACAACCGCGGGATGACGAGCTCGCTCATGACGACTCCTCCTCTCGTGCGAAAACGGCCATCTGCGTCGGCGGGCCCAGCTCCGGGTCCGGCTCTCCGACGGGAAGGTACTGGACGCGGTAACCATGCTGCGCGGCAACGGCTTGCGCCCACGCCGAGAACTGCGCCCGAGTCCACTCGAATCGGTGGTCCGGATGGCGGAACGCGCCCGCCGCCAGACCCTCGTACCGGGCGTTGTACTCGACGTTCGGCGTCGTGACGATCACCGTCCGCGGCCGGGCCGCCCCGAACACCGACCGCTCCAGCGCCGGCAGTCGCGGCGGGTCGAGGTGCTCGACGACCTCCATCAGCACCGCTGCGTCGTAGCCGGCCAGCTCCGCGTCCTTGTACGTCAACGCCGACTGTCGCAACGTGATCCGCCGTAGATCGCGGTCGCTGAGCCGATCGGCCGCCACACGCAGCGCCGCCGCCGACACGTCGACGCCGAGGATCTCCTCGAACTGCGGTTCCTTGGCCAGCAGCCGCAGCAGCGCCCCCGGCCCGCAGCCGAGGTCCACCACCCGCCGCGCCCCGGACTGCCGCAGCACGGCCAGCACCGCGCCCCGACGCAGCTCCGCGAGGGACTCTCGGCGCTCTACCGGCTGCACGTCCTCGGTGTCGAACTCGTCCACCTCGCCCAGCCGCTCCAGCGCCGATCGGACGTAACCCCGCTGGTGCGCAAGGTATCGCCGGCTGATCAGCTCCCGCTCCGGGTGCCCGGCCAGCCAGCCCTCGCCGGCCCGCAGCAGCTTGTCGACCTCGTCCTGGGACACCCAGTAGTGCTTGCCGTCGTCCAGCACGGGCAGCAGCACGTACAGGTGGTTCAGGGCGTCGGCCAGCCGCAGCGTGCCGTCCAGCCGAAGATCGACGTAACGCGAGTCCTCGATCTGGTTGACGTCCACACGCCAGCCCAGCGGCTCGAACAGCCGCCGCACCAGCTCCGCGCCGCCACGCGCCGGAACCACCGGCAGGTGCACCCGCAGCGGCATGTTCCGTCCCGGCAGCTCCGGCTTCAGGTCGCAGCGGCCGTTCATGGCCGTGCGGAACACCGCGCCGAGCGCCACCGCCAGCATCGAACTGGCGGCATACGGCCGGTCGTTGACGTACTGGAACAGGCCCTGACCTCGATCGCCACGCACCAACGCGATGGGGTCGACCTCCAGCAGCAGCGCCGCGGTGCACTCGGTGTCGTTCGCGCGTGGGTAGAACACGTGCGCACAACCCGCGGACACGGGAAACGTTTGCGCCTTGTCCGGGTGCTTGTGCAGGAGGAAGCCCAGGTCAGTGGCCCGGGGCATGGTGGTGGTCAGGGTCAGGAGCACACGCGCCAGTGTCCCGGATGGCCACGGGAACGCGCATGTGGATTCTCGGAGTGGCAGGCTGGGGCGCATGGCCAACCGCCTCGCTGACTCGACCAGTCCCTATCTGCTGCAACACGCCGACAACCCGGTCGACTGGTGGCCGTGGTCGGAGGAGGCGTTCGCCGAGGCGCGCCGCCGCACTGTGCCGGTGCTGCTGTCGGTGGGCTACGCGGCGTGCCACTGGTGTCACGTGATGGCGCACGAGTCCTTCGAGGACGACGAGACCGCCGAGACCATGAACCGAAACTTCGTCAACATCAAGGTGGACCGCGAGGAACGCCCCGATGTCGACGCGGTGTACATGGCGGCCACGCAGGCGATGACCGGCCAGGGCGGCTGGCCGATGACGTGCTTCCTGACGCCCGACGGCGAGCCCTTCTACTGCGGGACCTACTCGCCGCCCGAGCCGCGGCCCGGCATTCCCTCGTTCCGCCAGCTGATGGCCGCCGTCGTGGACGCGTGGACCACTCGCGGCGACGAGGTGCGGGAAGCGGCCGGTCAGATCGTGACGGAGTTGGCCAAGAACGCCCGTCCGCTGCCCGAGTCCACTGTGGACGTCGAGGTGCTGGACGGGGCCGTGGTGTCGCTGCTGGCCGAGTACGACCGGGCACACGGCGGATTCGGCCGGGCGCCGAAGTTCCCGCCGTCGATGAGCCTGGAGTTCCTGCTGCGCCACCACGAGCGCACCGGCTCCGTGCAGTCGCTGTCGCTGGCCGAGGGCACGTACGAGGCGATGGCCCGCGGCGGCATGTACGACCAGCTCGCTGGCGGCTTTGCCCGCTACAGCGTGGACGCCGGCTGGGTTGTGCCGCACTTCGAGAAGATGTTGTACGACAACGCCTTGCTGCTGCGGGCCTACGCGCACCTCGCGCGCCGGACCGGATCGGCGCTGGCGTCGCGGATCGCCATCGAGACCGCGGAGTTCCTGGCCGGCGCCCTGCGTACCGACGAGGGCGGTTTCGCCGCCGCCCTGGACGCCGACACCAACGGCGTCGAGGGGCTGACCTACGTCTGGACGCCCACGCTGCTGGTGGACGTTCTCGGGGCCGAGGACGGCGCTTGGGCCGCCGAGGTGTTCGAGGTGACGGAGGAGGGCACCTTCGAGGAGGGCGCCTCGACGCTGCAAATGCTGCGCGACGTCGAGGACGACGACCGGCTCATGTCGGTGCGGGCCCGTCTCCTGGCGGCGCGGATGGAGCGACCGCAGCCGTCCCGTGACGACAAGGTCGTCACGGCGTGGAACGGGCTGGCCATTGGGGCCCTGGCCGAGGCCGGTGCCGCGCTGGGGCAGCCGGCGTGGATCGCCCTTGCCGCCACGGCCGCGTCGCTGCTGGTGCGCGTGCACCTTGTCGACGGGCGGCTGCGGCGGACCTCCCGTGACGGCGTCGTCGGCACCGCTGCCGGCGTGCTGGAGGACTACGGCTGCCTCGCCGAGGGGCTGCTGGCCTTGCACCAGGCCACCGGCGCGGCGGAGTGGCTGGAGATCGCCGTGCAGCTCATCGACACGGCCCTGGAGCGCTTCGCGGATCCCGAGGAGGCCGGGGTCTTCCACGACACCGCCGACGACGCGGAGAAGCTGGTCGGGCGGCCCGCCGACGTCAGCGACAACGCCAGTCCCTCCGGCGCTTCGTCCCTGGCCGGCGCGCTGCTCACGGCGTCCGCTCTGGTCGGCTACGACAAGGCTTCGCGCTACCGTGCGGCCGCCGAGGCCGCTGTCACCCGGGCCGGGTTGCTCGTGGCTCGGGCTCCGCGGTTCGCCGGGCACTGGCTGACCGTCGCCGAGGCCATCGCGCAGGGGCCTCTCCAGGTCGCCATCGCCACCGCCCACGGCGACCCTCGCGGGGAGTCGTTGCGTGACGTCGCGCTGGCCAACGTCCCCGGTGGCGCCGTGGTGTTGGCCGGGGAGCCCGACTCCGTGCCCCTGCTCGCCGACCGCCCCCTCATCTACGACGCCCCCGCCGCCTACGTCTGCCGCGGCTACGTCTGCGACCGCCCCGTCACCTCCACCGACGACCTGCTCGTAGCCCTCGAACGTCGTTAACCCCTCCCCTTAACCCCCTTCAAGTTTTCGCTACGTGAGTGGCTCATTTCGCATCTGAGCGCACCTGAGCCACTCAGGTGGAGCTGGGCGCAACATGAGCCACTCACGTGGAACTGGGCGCACATGAGTGGCTCAGGTGGGGCTGGGCGCACATGAGTGGCTCAGGTGGGGCTGGGCGCAATATGAGCCACTCACGTGGGGGTTCCGCCGCGGGTGAACGAGCCTTGTTGCCGGCGTTGCTGGGCGTACCGTGTATCGGTGTAAGCATGTAATCAAGGAGGTCACCATGCACGGACGTTTCGCACGGGGCCGGGGTTGGCAGCAGGGCGAGGTGCCGTCGGCCGAGGACGCGCCGGGCTGGTTCGCCGGGCGGCTGCCCGACGGCTGGTTCACCGGCGCGCCGGAGATCACGGTCGACCGCGAGGAGATCGTCATCGTCGGCGAGCTGCCGGCGCTGGAGGGCGAGTTCGCCGACGACGCGGCGCGCGCCGCCGCCGAGTCGGGCCGGATCAGCCGGTACCGCGAGCAGACCCGCGAGGAGCGGATCGAGATCGCGCGCCAGGCCGAGCACCGCTACGGCCGCAAGGTCGCCTGGGGCGCGAAGCTGGGCGGCACCACGGAACTGTTCACCACGCTGTCCGCGCCGGTGATGACGAGGCTGCGCCAGTCCGAGCGGCTGGTGCTCGACACCCTCGTCGACGCCGGCGTGGCCCGCTCACGCTCCGAGGCCCTGGCCTGGGCGGTGCGACTGGTCGGCGAGCACGCCGACACCTGGCTCACGGAACTGCGTGCGGCCATGGAGAAGGTCAACGACGTCCGGAGCCAGGGACCGGATCTCGGTTAAAGCGTTGCTACCCGTGGGCAGGGCTGATTATTTGGGCCCGCTCACGGGTAGAGCGCGAGAAAGATGGCGATGTAGTGGCAGATCGCGGCCAGCACCGTGGTCGCGTGGAAGAACTCGTGGTACCCGAACACCTTCGGCCACGGGTCGGGCCACTTGGTGGCGTAGAAGACCGCGCCCGCGGTGTACAGCGCGCCGCCGACGAGCAGCAGCACGAGCGACGCGACTCCCGCGTGGTGCAACAGATCCGGCAGCACGAACACCGCGACCCAGCCGAGCGCGATATAGATCGGCACGCCTAGCCAGCGCGGCGCGTGCGGCCACACCATCTTCAGCGCCACGCCGAGCAGCGCGCCGCCCCACACCACCGCCAGCACGATCGTGCCGGTGGTCCCGGGCAGCGCCAGCACCGCGAACGGCGTGTACGTGCCGGCGATGAACACGAAGATCATCGAGTGGTCCAGGCGCTTCATCAGCGTCCGGGCCCGCGCGCTCACCCAGTGATGCCGGTGATACAGCGCACTCACGCCGAACAGCCCGAGAATCGTCAGGCCGTACACGGCGGTCGCGATCGCGGCCGTCGCCGACACGGTGGCCGCGGCGACCGACACCAGGGTCGCGCCGGTGGCCAGCGAGGCGAAGAACGACCACAGGTGCAGCCAGCCCCGCATACGCGGCTTGGGCGGGGCGGGCGGGTTCTGGTCGAGGGTCGCAGCGGTCACGAATCCGAGGTTACGGCACCGTAGGTTGCGCGGTCACCGTGATGTGACCCGCCCCGCTGCCCCGGCGTACCCTCCGGTGGCGTGGGTCTTCGCAAGCGCCTGAGCAGGGTTGTCTACGGCCTGTACGAGATGCGCCTCAATCAACAGATCACCGCGGCCAGTCGACGACCACGGCACGTTGGCGTGATCCTGGACGGGAATCGCCGATGGGCCAAGGAAGCCGGCTTCGAGGACGTCGCCGACGGCCACCGCGCCGGCGCCCGCAAGATCGCCGACCTGCTCGAGTGGTGCCAGGTGGCCGATGTCGAGGTCGTCACACTCTGGTTGCTGGCCACCGACAATCTGAAGAAGCGCTCCAGCGACGAGCTGTCGGCGCTGCTGCTGATCATCGCCGACGTGGTCGACGAGCTGGCCGAGCCCGGCAATCCGTGGCGGCTGCGCGTGGTCGGCGCGCTGGACCTGCTGCCGAGCGACATCGCCAATCGGCTCACCGCGGCCGGCCAGCGCACCGCGGGCCGCACCGGCATGGAGGTCAACGTCGCCGTCGGCTACGGCGGCCGGCAGGAGATCGCCGACGCCGTGCGCAAACTGCTGCTCCAGCACGCCGAGGCCGGCACGCCGATCGAGGAGCTGGCCGAGGTCCTGGACGTGGACCACATCTCCGAGCACCTCTACACCTCGGGCCAGCCCGATCCGGACCTGCTCATCCGCACCTCCGGCGAGCAGCGGCTGTCCGGTTTCCTGCTCTGGCAGTCCGCGCACTCGGAGTTCTGGTTCACCGAGGCCTACTGGCCCGCGTTCCGCCACGTCGACTTCCTGCGCGCGCTGCGCGACTTCGCCTGGCGGCACCGCCGCTACGGCTCCTGAGTAGCCCGGACACGGCGAAGGCGCCGGGACCCTCGGGTCCCGGCGCCTTCGCCGTCTGGCGGGCTTGATCAGCCGCCGTGGTGGTCACCGCTGGTGGAGGCGGCGACGCCGTCCACGCAGTCCTTGACGAAGGTCGGGTTCAGCGCGTTCACCGCGACGGCCACGAGGCCGCCGGCGATGGTGTTGTTGGTGGCGCACAGCGGGATGTCCACGTTCTCGGCGGCGTGGACGTCGTTGGCCGCGTGCACGTCGTTGACGTTCGCGGTGCCGGACTGGTCCGGGCCGTCGTGCATCGGGGACGCGAACGCCGGCGAGCCGACCAGCGCGATAGCGGCGGCGGCGATGGCGACGACGGCAGCCTTCTTCAGCACGTCTGCTCACTCCTTCTCGGGGAATAGTCCGGCGAACTGAACGGTCACCGGTCCTGCTCGGTAGCAAAACCTACTCTCCGTTTCCGCTCGGCACCGGCCTACTAACACCATTGTGTGATCATCTCGGCGTGTCGCGACCGTATGGACGCCGTTAAACAGCCGAAAGCACCGGCGCGCTCGAATGGCGCTCCGGTGCTTTCGGCTCAGGGCTGGGCCAGAGATCAGCCGCCGTGGTGGTCGCCGCTGTTGGAGATCGCGGCGCCGTCCACGCAGTCCTTCACGAAGGTCGGGTTCAGCGCGTTCACCGCGACGGCCACGAGGCCGCCGGCGATGGTGTTGTTCGTGGCGCAGATCGGCACGTTCACGTTCTCCAGCACGTGGACGTCGTTCAGCGCGTGCACGTCGTCGACGTTGACCACGCCGACCTGGTGCGGGTGGCCGTGGCCCATCCAGTGGCCCTCGCCGGGGGTCCCGGCGAACGCGGGCGCGCTGAGGACCATCACGCCGGCGGCAGCGGCAGCGGCGATAACGCCAGCCTTCTTCAGCACTTCCAACACTCTCCTTCGTACCGGGGAAATACCCGGAACTCCGAAACCGGGGTCCCGGGCTCGGGGCCCTTCGGTGCGAAAACCTACTCGGATCTCGGAGCGGTTGCCCACCGCGCTAACACCATTGTGTGATTGGTTCGCTTCGACGTGTAGCACGTTCCGGTGCTCTATCGGGTGAGTGCATTTCTCGGTCGGCAGTTTGCTCCGGACGGTGGTAGGTGCCGCCGCGCGTCGCCGCCTAGGCTCGCTGTTCTCATGGAACTCCAGGTCGTGCGCGAATATCTGACGCTTGGGCTGCGAATGGACCGCCTGCTGCCCGGCGCCGTCGACGCGTACACCGGACCCGCCCAGCTGCGTGACGAGGTCGCCGCCGAGCCTCTACCCGATCCGGGGGATCTTCGTTCGCGCGCCGCCGACCTGCTGGCCGCCGTGGCGGACGCCGACCTGAGCCCGCAGCGCCGGGAGTTCCTCGCCGCCCAGCTCCTCGCCATGCGGACCACGTGCGCCCGGCTCGCCGGCGAGCCCGTCGGCTTCGTCGCCGAGGTCGAGGCCTGTTTCCAGACCACCATCGAGCTCGGCGACCAGGACGTCTACGCCCAGGCGCACCGGCAGTTGCGGCGGCTGCTGCCCGGCCTCGGCTCACTGCGTCGCAAGGTCGCGCGGTATCGAACGGGTGAGGAGATCCCGAAGGAGAGCATCGCCGACTGCGTTCGGGTGCTGTCCGCCGACTTGCGCACCCGCGCGGCCCAGCGCTTCGGTTTGCCCGACGGCGAGGCCGTCGAGTACGAGATCGTCGACAACCGGGCGTGGAGCGGCTTCAACAGCTACCTCGGCGGCTACCGGTCCCGCGTGTCGCTCAACGTGGCGCAGGGGCACCGAGTGTCCACTCTGGCCCATCTCGTCGCACACGAGGCTTATCCGGGGCACCACACCGAACACTGCCGCAAGGAGGCCGGCGCCATCCGCGTCGACGGGCAGTGGGAGCAGAGCATGTTCGTGCTCAACACGCCGCAGTGCATGGTCGCCGAGGGGCTGGCCGAGCTCGGCGTGTACGCCGCCGTCGGGCCGCACTGGGGCCCTTGGGCCTCGTCCCTGTTCGCCTCGTGCGGCGTGTCGGTCGACGGCGAGCTGCTGGAGGCCGTCGACCTGGCCTCGACCACGCTCCAGGCCGTCCGCCAGGACGCGATGCTCATGCTGCACGACCGACACGTCGACGAGGAGGACGTCGTCGCCTATCTGTCCCGGTGGCTGCTCGTGCCCGAGTTCCGGGCCTACCGGCTGCTGCCGTTCCTCACCGATCCGCTGTGGCGGGCGTACACCACGACCTACGTCGAGGGCGCCCGGCTCGTGCGCCGCTGGCTCGCCGCCCGCGGTCCGGTCGATCTGTCCACCCGGTACTCCCGGTTGTTGGACGAACCCCTCGTTCCGGCCGCGCTTCGCGCAGAGCTGACAACTACCCCCAGTAGTCTTTCCTGATCGCCCGTTCGGCCTATTTTCCCAGTTCAACCGGGGTCTCGCGGGGGTGCTGGCGTGATCGTCGATCTTGACTCTCCGTGGCAGTTCGGTGACGACTGCGTGAATCACCTGTGTGGCAGCCTGCAAACAAGGGCATCCCGCAGGTAGCTTGCGAAGTGACGGGTCGTGTCCAATGCGGTTCGTCCCGGGAGGCCCTGGTCGTGACGGTGAGCGCGAGGGGGCCGGCACCCGGCCCTCTTGGGAGGGGAGCCTGACGCCGACGGCGTCAGACGACCGTTCCAGCTGGGTGGTGTGCCTGGCCCATCGAGGGAAGCGGGTGCGGGTGCCGCACTCGCGAGGGAGTTGCCGTGACTGCACGACGTCCCGCCAGCCGTTCCTCAGGCTCTGCCCGTAGTGCCGCGAAAAGGCGCACAGCCCCCACTTTCGTGCTCGACACCTCGGTCCTGCTGTCCGATCCGTGGGCACTGACCAGGTTCGCCGAGCACTCGGTCGTGCTGCCGCTCGTGGTGATCTCTGAATTGGAGGGCAAGCGCAACCACCCCGAGCTGGGCTGGTTCGCCCGGGAGGCGCTCCGCCTCCTCGACGAGCTCCGCCTGCAGCACGGAAGGCTGGACTCCCCGGTCCCGATCGGCGACCAGGGCGGCACTCTGCACGTCGAGCTCAACCACACCGACCCGGAGGTGCTGCCCGCCGGCTTCCGCACCGACTCCAACGACGCCCGCATCCTCGCCTGCGCCCTGAACCTCAAGGCCGACGGGCTCGCGGTGACGCTCGTGACCAAGGACATGCCGCTTCGGGTCAAGGCCGGCGCGTGCGGCCTCGACGCCGACGAGTATCGGGCCCAGGACGTCACCCCGTCCGGCTGGACCGGCATGGCGGACATGGAGGTCGACCAGGAGGTCATCGACACCCTGTACAAGGAGGGCAGCGTCGAGCCGGCGCTGTTCGATCTCGGCGACGCCGCCGCCATGCCGTGCCACACCGGCCTCCGGCTGCTGTCCGGATCGGCATCGGCCCTGGGCCGGGTCACCCCCGACAAGCAGATCCGGCTGGTCCGTGGCGACCGCGAGGCCTTCGGCCTGCACGGGCGGTCCGCCGAGCAGCGCATCGCCCTGGACCTGCTGCTCGACCCCGAGGTCGGCATCGTGTCCCTGGGCGGCCGGGCCGGCACCGGCAAGTCGGCTCTCGCCCTCTGCGCCGGCCTCGAGGCCGTCATGGAGCGCCGACAGCACCGCAAGGTCGTCGTCTTCCGGCCCGTGTACGCCGTCGGCGGGCAGGAACTCGGCTACCTGCCCGGTTCCGAGAGCGAGAAGATGGCGCCGTGGGCCCAGGCCGTCTTCGACACCCTCGGCGCCCTGGCCAGCCAGGACATCCTCGATGAGGTGATGGACCGCGGCATGCTCGAGGTCCTGCCCCTCACCCACATCCGAGGCCGGTCGCTGCACGACTCCTACGTCATCGTCGACGAGGCCCAGTCGTTGGAGCGCAACGTCCTGCTCACCGTGCTGTCCCGGCTGGGAGCCAACTCCCGCGTCGTGCTCACCCACGACGTGGCCCAGCGCGACAACCTCCGGGTCGGCCGCCACGACGGCGTCGCCGCCGTCATCGAGAAGCTCAAGGGCCATCCCCTCTTCGCCCACGTCACCCTGACCCGCTCGGAGCGTTCGCCTATCGCGGCCCTGGTGACCGAGATGTTGGAGGACTACGCCAGCTGAGGTTTTCCTGGCGCGAAGGGCCGGGATGCCTCAGCATCCCGGCCCTTCGCGCTGAGATCGCCGTGCTTGGAGCCGCCGCGACCATCGTTCGTCGTCGGTCAGTCCAGCGCGCGGCGCATGAAGCCCCGCACCCCGATTGCGCCGAACAGTCCGATCGCCCCCACCATCACCAGCAGCGACACCCACAGCGCGATGCTCTGGCCGTTGGGCAGCAGCACCGCCCGCATCGCCTCGCTGGCGTAGGTCAGCGGGTTGAGCGCGCAGACCACCTTGAACCACAACAGGTCGTTGTTCAGCGACGACCACGGGAACTGCGTCGAGCCCGTGAACATCAACGGCGTCAGGATGACCGCGAACATGATGTTGATCCGCCGCGGCGGCACCGAGGTGCCCACCACCATGCCGATCGCCGCGCCGGCCAGCGAGCCGAGGATCAGCACCACCAGCACCAGCGGCAGGCTGGACAGCGGCCAGGTCAGGCCCAGGATGGCGAAGCCGATCGGGATCATCAGCACCGCCGCCAGCAGCCCGCGCAGCGCCCCGAACACCATCTTCTCCACCGCCACCATGGCGATCGGCATCGGCGCCAGCAGCCGGTCCTCGATCTCCCGCGTCCACGAGAAGTCCAGCACCAGCGGCAGCGTCGTGTTCTGCAGCGCGCCGAGGAACCCGTTGAGCGCCACCACTCCCGGCAGCAGCACCTCCGCGAAGTTGCCCTGCACGTAGCCGATCTGCGACAGCACCTTGCCGAAGATGAAGAGCGTGAAGAACGGCTGGATGATCACCTGGGCCAGGAAGCTCGGCAGCTCCCGCCCGGTGACGAAGACGTCCCGCCCGAGGACGGCGTTGAACGTGCGCAGGGCCGTCACCGGAGTTCCCTTCCCGTCAGATGGATGAACACGTCTTCCAGGCTCGGCTTGCCCAGCGCCAGATCGCTGACCTCGCAGCCCAGTTCCCCCAGCGCGCTCAGCGCCGACGGCAACACCACGGCCGCCTCGAAGTCCGAGTACAGCCGGAACTGATTGGCCTCCGGCTCGGCCGCCCCGCCGCCCGACGCTGTGCCGGCGCCGGCCGGTCCGCCTCCGCCGCCCATGCCCGCCCAAGGTGGCGCGCCGCCGGCGAAACCGCCGTTGGCCGCGGCGATCTGCTCCACGCGCTCCACACCGTCCACAGCGGACAACTTCGCCGCGACCTCAGCACTAGCGACTCCGCCGAGCTCCACCGTGAACGTGACGGTCGTGCGCCCCGGCAACGACCTGGTCAGCTCCGCCGGGGTGTCCAGCGCCAGCAGCTTCCCGTGGTCGACGATGCCGACCCGGTCGCACAGCTTGGCCGCCTCGTCCATGTCGTGCGTGGTCAGCACGACCGTGACGCCCTCGGCCCGCAGCTGCGCCACCCGGTCGTGCACGAACAGCCGAGCCTGCGGGTCCAGGCCCGTCGACGGCTCGTCCAGGAACATCACCTTGGGCCGGTGCATGAGGGCGCGGGCGATCATCACCCGCTGCGCCTGCCCGCCCGACAGCGTGTCGATCGCCGCCTTTGCGTGGCCCGTCAGCCCCATCCGCTCCAGGATCTCGTCCGCGAGCTTCGTCCGCTCCGCCCGCGCCACCCCGTGATAGGCGGCGTGGAACAGCAGGTTCTGCTTCACGTTCAGCGACCGGTCCAGGTTGTTGCGCTGCGGCACCACCGCCAGCACCTGCCGTGCCCGCTGCGGATCCGCCACCACGTCCACGCCCTGCACCAGGGCTCGTCCGCTCGTCGGCAGCACCCGCGTCGTGAGCACCCCGACCGTCGTCGTCTTGCCCGCCCCGTTCGGGCCGAGCAGACCGAACACCTCGCCGGCACGCACCCGGAAACCCAGGCCGTCCACGGCCGGCTGCGGACTCTTCCCGTACCGCTTGACCAGCTCTTCGACCACGACCGCGTCAGTCACGGCGCAACCCTAAGGCCGCTGGTTAATGGGAGCAACCCATTTCTTTGCCAGCGGCCGATCCCTGCCCGATGAGGTCACGCGGCCGCCCGGAGACGCCGCCCCGGACCGCGCCACCCGACGACGCCCCCCGAACCGCACCGCTCACCAACCGCCGGGCAGGGGCCGTCCCTCGGCGAATCCGGCGGCGGACTGCACGCCCAGCACCACACGGTCGTGGAACTGCTCCAGGTCGTGCGCGCCCGCGTAGGTGCACGAGGACCGCACACCGGCGCAGATCGAGTCGAGCAGGTCCTCGACGCCCGGGCGCTGCGGGTCGAGCTGCATGCGCGAGGTCGAGATGCCCTCCTCGAACAGGCCCTTGCGTGCCCGGTCGAAAGCGTTGTCGCCACGCGTGCGCGCGCCGACGGCCCGCTTGGAGGCCATGCCGAACGACTCCTTGTAGGGCCGACCGGCCTCGTCGCGCTGGAGGTCGCCGGGCGACTCGTAGGTGCCGGCGAACCACGACCCGACCATCACGCTGGACGCCCCGGCGGCGAGCGCGAGCGCCACGTCCCGAGGGTGCCGCACGCCGCCGTCGGCCCACACGTGCTTGCCCAGCGCGCGAGCCTGCGCGGCGCACTCGGCCACGGCGGAGAACTGCGGCCGGCCGACGCCGGTCATCATCCGCGTGGTGCACATGGCCCCTGGCCCGACACCGACCTTGATGACGTCGGCCCCGGCGTCCACCAGGTCCCGCACACCGGCGGCGGTGACCACGTTGCCCGCGACCACCGGCACCGAGCCCAGGTCGAGCTTGCGCACGGCCTGCAGCGCGCCGAGCATCTTCTCCTGGTGCCCGTGCGCGGTGTCCACGACCAGCACGTCCACCCCGGCGTCGAGCAGCTCGGCCGCCCGAGCGGCGACGTCGCCGTTCACCCCGGTCGCAGCCGCGACCCGCAACCGCCCGCCGGCGTCAAGCGCGGGCGCGTAGATCTCCGCCCGCAGCGCCCCGACCTCGGTCAGCACGCCGGCCAGCCGGCCGTCGCCGTCCACACCCAGCGCCACCTTGGTGGACCGCCCGTGCAGTCGGTCGAAGACCTCCCGCGGCGCGGTGTCCATCGGCAACGTCACCACGTCCGGGTTGGCCACTTCGCCGACCCGCGTGAACCGGTCCACCCCGTGGCACGCGGCCTCGTCGACCACGCCCAGCGGCCGACCTTCGGGGTCGACCACGACCACGGCCCCATGGGCCCGCTTCGGCAGCAGGTTGACGGCGTCCGCGACCGCGTCGCCGGCCCGCAGCACGAGCGGGGTGTCCCAGACCGTGTGCCGGGCCTTCACCCAGGCGGTGATCTCGGCGACCGCGTCCGGGGCCACGTCCTGCGGCAGCACCACCAGACCGCCCCGGCGGGCGACCGTCTCGGCCATGCGGCGACCGGCCACCGCGGTCATGTTGGCCACCACGATGGGAATCGTGGCGCCGGTGCCATCGGAGGTCGCGAGGTCCACGTCGAACCGCGACTCCACGGTCGATCGGCCCGGGACGACGAAGATGTCGTCGTAGGTGAGGTCGTACTGGGTCTCATGCCCGTCAAGGAAGCGCACGAGACTCCAGACTACGGGTCCATCAGCCCGGCAGCAGCGCTCTGACCTGATCGATGGTGTCGGCCTCGCTCACCTCCTTGTCCGGCCGGTAGCGCAGGACCCGCGCGAACCGGAGCGCCACACCGCCCGGATAGCGCGGGCTGACCTGCACCCCGTCCAACTCGATCTCCACGACGATCTCGGGCCGCACATGCACGACCCACTCGCCGGAATCGACCGCGATCTCTTGAAATGCCTTTGTCTGCCAGGCCAGCAGCTCGTCGGTGAGGCCCTTGAAGGTCTTGCCCACCATCACCGGCGGGCCGCCGTCCGGATCCCGGGCGCCGAGGTGCAGGTTGGACAGGTAGCCACGGCGACGGCCGTGCCCCCATTCCGCGGCCAGCACCACGAGGTCCAGGGTGTGCACCGGCTTGACCTTCTGCCACGACTTGCCGCGCCGGCCGGCCGCGTACACCGAATCCAGCGCCTTGACCATCACCCCCTCGTGCCCGGCGGCGTGCGCCGCCGAGGCGATCTCCGCGGCCCGCTCGGCGTCCGGTTCCACCGCACCCGGGATGCGGAACGGCCCGGCGACCCGTTCCAACGCGGCCAACCGGTCGCGCAGGGGCAGGTCGAGCAGGTCGTCACCGTCCAGGTGCAGGCAGTCGAAGTAGTAGGGGTGGAGCAACAGCTCCCGGGAGCTCGTCGCGCCGAACCTGCTCATCGTCTCCTGGAACGGACGCGGGCGGCCGTCGTCGTTGAGTGCGAGCGTCTCGCCGTCGAGCACGACCGATTCGCAGGGCAGGCCGCGGACCTGCTCCACGAGTTCGGGCACGCTCGCGGTGATCTCCCGCAGTGTCCTGGTGTAGACGTGCACCTCGGATCCGTTGCGGTGCACCTGAATTCGCGCCCCGTCGAGCTTGAACTCGACGGTGACCTCGCCCAGTTCGGCCAGCGCCGACTCCAGCGACTCGGCCGGCGAGGCCAGCATGGGCCGGATCGGCCGGCCGACCTCGAGCCCGAACGCGGCAAGTGCCGCCGCGCCACCGGATCTCGCCTGCTCGGCCGTGGTGTGCAGCCGGCCGCTGAGCATGAACGCCCGGCGGACCTCGGCCACCGCCACGTCGAACGCGGCGGCGACCGCGTCCGTCATCACCCCTTCGAGTGCGCCCTGCCGGAGTTCGCCGGTGAGCAGCCGGAGCAGGAAGTCCTGCTCCGACGCGGTCGCACGGCCCAGCGCGGCGGTCAACAGCTCCGTGCGGCGCTGGGTCGATCCCTTGCCGCTGGTCGCGGCGACCTGGGTGAGCAGGTCGTCCACGTCCAGGATGGACAGGTCCGGCTCGGCCGCGGCCGGCACCTCGATCGAGACCAGCGTGCGCCAGCCCGCGCCGACCTTGCCCTGCCTGGGCAGGCCGACCAGGAACGCGGTGGCCGCCTCGACCTCGCGAGGATCGTCGAGCTGCCGGAGCAGCTCGCTGAGGGCGGCCACCTTCGCCAGCCGGGACCTCGTTTCGGTCACGGCCGCTGATGTCGACACCACTTCGGCGAAGCGCATGCCCCCATCTTGCGCCGCCTCCCTGACAATTTCTTCGCACGAGTTTTCGAGGCCGATTGAGCATTGCTCGGTTTGATCAAAACGGCGGCCTTGGCCTGCGAATGCACAGAACTGATCCGGACGCAAGGCAGGGGCGAGCTCGGTCGGCGGCGGGGGTCCGCGGGAGCCGGATTGTCAGGAACGGGGTGCATAGTGGGCCGCAGACCGACCACGGAGAGGAGGCGATCTATGACACGACGGAGGCGATGACGTCCACGGCCGACCGGAGCCGATCCGGCCCGAGCGACGCGTAGCCGACGACCAGACCCGGGTAGGGCGCTGTCTGTCCACTCGGGACGTACCCGGACAGTGCGAACGCGTTGACCCCGCTCGCGGCGAGTGCCCGCTGCAGCGCCAGGTCATCGGTTCCGTCCGGCAGCCGCAGCACCACATGCAGTCCCGCCGCCACACCGACGGCCTGCCATGAGGGCAGCCGTTCCGCGACCGCTGCGAGCAACACGTCCCGACGACGGCGGTAGAGCGCCCTGGTCCGCCGCAGGTGACGTTCGTACCCACCCGTCCGGAGCAGGTGGGTGAGGGCGGCCTGGGGGAGCGGACTGCCGCCGAGGTCGTTGTAGTGCTTGGCGTCGATGACGGCCGGGCGCAGCGCGGGCGGCGCGATGAGCCAGCCGATGCGCAGCGCCGGCGACAGCACTTTGCTGACGCTGCCGAGGTAGGCGACCCGCGTCGGGTCCAGTGCCTGCACCGCGCCCATGGCGTGCCGGTCGTACCGGTGCTCGGCGTCGTAGTCGTCCTCCAGGATCAGGCCGTCACGCTCACGTGCCCACGCGACCAGTGCCCGTCGGCGCTGGGGGTGCAGCACGACGCCAAGCGGGAACTGGTGCGCCGAGGTGACCTGCACGACGCGGCAGCCGGTCGCGGCCAGGTCGTCCACGCGGATGCCGCGGTCGTCGACGGCGACCGGGACCGGGCGCAGGCCGTGCGCCGCGAACAGGTCGGCCTGGCCGAGGTGTCCGGGGCATTCGAGGGCGATGCTGGTGTGGCCGGCGGCCCGCAGCACGCGGGCCACCAGGCCCATGCCTTCGGCGACGCCGTGGGTGACCACGATGTCGGCGGCGTCGGCCGCGACGGCGCGGACCCGGCCCAGGTAGCCGGCCAGCTCGGACCGGAGTGCGGGCAGCCCCGCGTAGTCGGGGTAGCCCAGCGCGTCGTCGGGTAGCTCGGCCAGGCCTGCCTTGGTCGCCGCGACCCACTCGGCGCGGGGGAACGCCCCCAGCGCCGGGATGCCGGGCCGCAGGTCGTAGCGCCAGCGGACCGGTCGGGTCGGGTCGGCCGTCGTCGGTGCGGCGCCGCACTCGGTGTCGGCGACCATGGTGCCGGAGCCGTGCCGGGCGACCAGGTAGCCCTCGGCGATCAGCTGGGCGTATCCGGCGGTGACGGTGCCTCGGGCCAGCCCGAGCTGGCCGGCGAGGTCGCGGCTGGACGGCAGCCGGGCGCCTGGTCGCAGTCGGCCGGTTCGGATCGCCTCACGCAGTGCCGACTCGAGGGCTCGGCCGCGGGTGCGTACGGGTTCGGCCGAGACGGCGGGGAGCAGCAGTTCACGGGTGGACGCTGTCGTGTTCGTGGTCATGAATACGGCGGTCCGCCGCCGGGCGGTGGTCGGTCGACTGGGCTCACCAGTCGAGCATGCCCGACAACCACCCGCCGGCTAGGGCTCGCACGTGTTCACGCGGCCGCCCGGCCACCGGTCACGAGCGCGTGCCCGGCTCTGGTCAGCACGGCCGGCACGCGCTGGCCGGGTGTGCCCGGCTGGCCCGCGCGGACCAAGCCCTCGTGCGCGAGCACATGGGCGGTGAACTGGTCGCAGCACGGGACGCCGTCCACGAACAGGTCGGGCTCGGCGCTGCAGGTGAGCTGGGCTCGGCCGGCGGCGACGGCGCGCAGCATGGCCAGCACGCGGTGGTTGGCCACGGGCGGTTGTGTGGTCGCTAGCGGTGCCAAGGGTGTCGATGTGGTCATGTCAGTCCTCCCAGTGCGGTGGCCGCCGTGTGATGGCAGCCACACCCCCATCAAGCAAGAGCGCGAACCGGTCGCCGAGATGCCCCGAACCCATGGTCAGTCATGGCGACTTGGCCCAACGCTCAAATGCACGGACTGCGGAAACTCTCCGCACGGACTGCGCGAACTCCTCAAGTGGTCCGCCAACTGAGGGTTCAAGTGGTGCAGGTGCGCGGACCAGTTGGGCGCAGACTGGGGACATGGCGAACACGGGGGACATCAGGGCGGTCGCGTTCGGCGCGGGCAGCATCCTGCTGGTCGGCGCGTCCTTCCCGGTGACCGGGCTGCTCCAGGGCTACCCGGTGCTGTCCGGGCAGGCGATCCGGTACGCGATCGGCGGCCTGATCCTGCTCGGCGTGCTGCTGGCGCGCGGCCGCGGACTGCCGATGCCCGGCCTGCGCGACCTGGCCGGCATCCTCGGCATGGTCGTGGCCGGCATGCTCGGCTTCAACGCGGCCATCCTGGCCGCCGAGCGCTATGCCACGCCGGGCTTCGTCACGGCCGTGGTCGGCTGCACGCCGCTGGTGCTCGCGATCGCGGTGCCGATGCTGGGCCGGCGACGTCCGGCGATGGCGGCCGTCCTCGGCGCGGGGGTCGTGGTCGCGGGTGTCGCCGTGCTCACCGGCGGTGGCTCGTGGCACGGGCCGGGGCTGCTGCTCGCCCTGGCGTGCATGGCGGGCGAGGTGCTGTTCACGTTGTGCGGCATCGGTCCGGTGAACCGGTTGGGCGCCATGGAGGTGTCCACGTGGGCCAGCATCGTCGCCGCCGTCGCGGGCGCCGGCATTGCGACCATTGTGGACGGTGGAGCCGCGTGGCGGCTGCCGACGCCGACCGAGGGAACTGCGTTGGTGGTGCTGGGAGTCTTCGTCACCGCCGTCGCCTTCACCGGCTGGTACACGTGCGTGGCGAGGATCGGGGCGGACCGCGCGGGCGTGCTGGTCGGGCTGATGCCCGTGTCCGGGCTCGTCGTCTCGGTGCTACTGCACGCACAGCCGCTGACCGTCACGGCGGTGGTGGGTGCAGCCGCCGTCGCCGCCGGCTGCACCCTGGGTCTCTACCGCCGCCGGGTCAGCGCCCGCCGCGAGCCATCCGAAGCACGTCCAGAGCCTCGTCGAGCTGTTCGACGGTGACCTTGCCCGAGTCGACATGTCCACGGGCCAGCACGACTTCGCGAATGGTGCGCCGCTCCTTCAACGCCTGCTTGGCGATCGACGCCGCCTCCTCGTAGCCGAGGTAGCGGTTGAGCGGGGTCACCACCGACGGCGAGGACTCCGCGTACTCCCGCATGCGGTCGGCGTCCGGCACCGCGCCCGCGATCACCTTGTCCGCCAACAGCCTTGCCACGGCGGCGAGCAGCCGGGCCGACTCCAGCACGTTGCGGGCGATCACCGGCAGCATCACGTTCAGCTCGAAGTTGCCCTGGGTGCCGGCGAAGGCCACCGCCGCGTCGTTGCCGATCACCTGGGCCACCACCATCATGGTCGCCTCGGAGATCACCGGGTTCACCTTGCCCGGCATGATCGACGAGCCCGGTTGGAGGTCCGGCAGGGCCAGCTCGGCCAGGCCGGTGCGCGGCCCGGAGCCCAGCCAGCGCAGGTCGTTGGCGATCTTGAACAGGGACACCGCGACGGTGCGGAGCTGGCCGGAGATCTCCACGACCCCGTCCCGGCTGGCCTGCGCCTCGATGTGGTCGCGGGCCTCGGTCAGCGGAAGTCCGGTCAACGAGGCCAGTTCCGCCGCCACCGCGGCGCCGAAGCCCTCCGGCGCGTTGAGACCGGTGCCGACCGCGGTGCCGCCGATCGGCAGCTCGCCCAGCCGCGGCAGGCTGGCCTGGAGCCGCTCGACGCCGTAGGCGACCTGCGACGCCCAGCCGCCGGCCTCCTGGCCGAGGGTGATCGGCACGGCGTCCATCAGGTGCGTGCGACCGGACTTCACCAGGTCGCCCCACTCCTCGGCCCGCTTGCGCAGCACGGCGACCAGGTGCTCCAGCGCCGGCACGACGTCCCGCACCACGGCCTCCGTGGCCGCGACGTGAATGGTCGTGGGGAAGGTGTCGTTGGACGACTGCGAGGCGTTCACGTGGTCGTTGGGATGCACGTCACGGCCGAGCGCACGGGTGGCCAGCGTGGCGATGACCTCGTTGGCGTTCATGTTCGACGAGGTGCCCGAGCCGGTCTGGAACACGTCGATCGGGAACTGCGCGTCCCAAGCGCCGTCGGCGACCTCCTTGGCCGCGGCCACGATCGCGTCGGCCATGTCGTCGGGCAGCACGCCGAGCCGCTTGTTCACGGTCGCGGTGGCCGCCTTGAGCAGGCCCAACGCCCGGATCTGTGATCGCTCCAGGCCCCGCCCCGAGATCGGGAAGTTCTCCACGGCGCGCTGCGTCTGCGCGCGCCACAGCGCCTCGGCGGGAACCCTGACCTCGCCCATCGTGTCGTGCTCGATCCGGTACTGCTGCTCACCCATAGTTCGAGTCTGGACCTACAAGCGGCGCCGGGCAGCGTGGCGTGCAGCACCCCCCCAGTCTCGTCCCCTGAATCCCTAGATGTCCTGACGCCCCCGCCGCGAACCGCACTAGAGTCGGACGTGTTCGCGATCACTGCCTCCCACCACAGGCGGAAAGCGGGGCCCAAGCGATGAGTTCTCCGGACGACGTCGAGGTCGATCTCCTGGTGGTCGGCGCGGGCCCGGTGGGCCTGTTCGCCGCCTACTACGCGGGCTTCCGGGAGCTGTCCACCGCGCTGGTGGACGCGCTGCCCGAGCCCGGCGGCCAGGTCTCCGCGATGTACCCGGAGAAGATGATCTTCGACATCGCCGGCTTCCCGGCGGTGCGCGGCCGCGACCTGATCAACGCGCTGGTCGAGCAGGCCGCCCAGTGGAAGCCCCGCTACCTGCTCGGCCGCCAGGCCCGCACGGTCGAGGACACCGACAACGGCCTCGTCGTCGGCCTCGCCGACGGCACGACCGTCCGCGCCGGCGCGATGCTGATCACCGCCGGCATGGGGGCGTTCAACCCGCGCCCGCTGCCCGCCGGTGACGGCTGGGTCGGCAAGGGCGTCGTGTACTTCGTGCCGTCACTGGACGCGCATCTCGGCCAGGACGTGGTGATCGTCGGCGGCGGCGACTCGGCCTTCGACTGGGCGCTCGCGCTGCACCCCATCGCCAACAGCGTCACCCTCGTGCACCGCCGGGCGGCCTTCCGGGCGCACGCGGCGACCGTCACCAAGGTCCGCGAGCTGGGCGTGCCGATCATCACCGACGCCCAGGTCACCGAGCTGCGCGGCGGCGACAACGGGCTGCTCGCCGAGGTGGAGATCGAGGTCAAGGGCGGCGACCGCAAGGTGTTGCCGGCGCAGACGGCAGTCGCCGCGCTGGGCTTCGTGGCCGATCTGGGGCCGATCGAGTCCTGGGGCCTGAAGCTGGACCACCGCGCGGTGTCCGTCGACACGACGATGCTCACCGCCCGGCCGCGGGTCTACGCCGCCGGCGACGTCGCCACGTATCCGGGCAAGGTGAAGCTGATCGCCACCGGCTTCGGCGAGGCCGCGACCGCGGTCAACAACCTCGCCGTGATGCTGAACCCCGAGGCACACCTGTTCCCGGGGCACTCCAGCAACGAGGGCTGACCGAGCGAACTCAGGCGACGACCTGCACGGGGTCGCCGACGTCCAGGTTCGCGTAGAACTTCGCCGACGCCGCCAGCGTCAGGTGCACGCAGCCGGCCGACGGCCGCGTCAGGCTGCCCTCGTGGAAGGCGATGCCGCCGGCCGCGAAGAACACCGAGTTCTCCATCGGCGCGTCGTTGAACTCGCTGCTCTTGTGGTGCTTGTCCTTCCACTCCACGTGGAAGAAGCCGACCGGGGTCGGCTCGGACGCCTTGCCCGGCATCATCGGCACCGGCCCGTAGGTGACCACGCCGTTGTAGATCAGCCACGCCTGCCCGGTGCTCTTGCTCACGCAGGCCGCCATGGTCGCCTGGCACGGCGTGCCCGGCGCCTTGCCGACCGGCTTGGGCTTCGTGGTGGTGGTCGGCTTGACCGTGGTGGTGGTCGTGGTCGGCGGGGGAGTCGTGGTGGTCGTCGGCGCGACCGTGGTGGTCGTCGTTGTGGTGGTCGTCGTGGTCGCGCCGGCCGACGTGCTCACCGGCGAGGCGTTGGACGCGAGGTCCACCCCGGTCGAGCACGCCGTCATCAGCCCGGCCGCGCCCACCGCGGCCAGCGCCAGCACGATCTTGTTCACCCGCACGGAGTTCTCCCCTGCCATCCCCGAACACAACGTCGATCACCTGCAACGACGCGACACTGTATGCGGGGGTTGTGCCGGGATGTCCGTCCGTTGATAACGGTTGAGACTCCGGTTGGCTACGGCAGCGGGGGAAGGGCCTCGGCGTCGGCCAATCGGTCGAAGTCCACGGAGGAGTACTGGCGCAGCTTGGTCAGCCGGTGGAAGCCCTCGATCACCCGCACCGTGCCGGACTTGGACCGCATCAGGATCGAGTGCGTGGTGCAACCGCCCGCGCGGTACTGCACGCCGCGCACCAGACTGCCGTCGGTCACGCCGGTGGCGCAGAAGAACACGTTGTCGCCGCGCACCAGGTCTTCCGTGGTGAGCACGCGGGTCAGGTCATGCCCGGCGTCCAACGCCTTGCGCCGCTCGGCCTCGTCCTGCGGCCACAGCCGCCCCTGGATCTCGCCGCCCATGCACTTCATGGCGCACGCCGTGATGATGCCCTCGGGCGTGCCGCCGATGCCCAGCAACAGGTCTACGCCGGTGCCGGGGCGGGCCGCCGAGATCGCGCCGGCCACGTCGCCGTCGGCGATGAAGTGGATCCGGGCGCCGGCCTCGCGGACCTCCTTGACCAGCTGCTCGTGGCGCGCGCGGTCCAGGATGCACACCGTGACGTCCTCGACGTCGCTGTGCTTGGCCCGTGCCACGCGGCGGATGTTCTCCGCGACCGGCGCGGTCAGGTCGATCACGTCCGCGGCCTCCGGGCCGGTGGCGATCTTCTCCATGTAGAACACGGCCGACGGGTCGTACATCGCGCCGCGCTCGGCGACCGCCAGCACGGCCACGGCGTTGGGCATGCCCTTGCTCATCAGCGTGGTGCCGTCGACCGGGTCCACGGCCACGTCGCAGTCGGGCCCGTCGCCGTTGCCGACCTCCTCGCCGTTGAACAGCATGGGCGCCTCGTCCTTCTCGCCCTCGCCGATCACGACCACGCCGCGCATCGACACCGTGCCGATGAGCTTGCGCATGGCGTCCACCGCCGCGCCGTCGCCGCCGTTCTTGTCGCCCCTGCCCACCCATCGGCCGGCGGCCATCGCGGCGGCCTCGGTCACGCGGACCAGTTCCATCGCGAGGTTGCGGTCGGGCGCCTCCGGCGATCGCCGGGGCTCGGTGGTGGTCATGGCGGCCTCCCTGTTCTGCTCGTGGCAGGACTACCCGGAAATCCTCGCAGATCACCCGCCCAGGACCGGCCCGTGATCGATTCCGCGGTGAGAAACAGCACCCGCTGCGACCACGTACGACCAGCTTGAGACGATGACCGGGTGCCCGACTCGCAGACGCCCACCCCGCAGCGGTCCGGCCGCGGCTCGCAGACCGCCCGCGACATGGTGCTGTCGCTGGCGGCGCTGCTGGTGATCGTGGCCGCGGTGCTGGGCTTCAGCCGCGGCTGCTCGTTCAGCCCGGGCGGCCCGACGATCGAGACCAGCGCGGTGCCGACGGTCGACGTCCACACCGCCCTGACCGGCATCGCGGCCGGCACGGACGTCCCGGTCCGGGAGCCGAAGCTGCCCGCCGGCTGGCGCGCCAACTCCACCGACACGATCTCCATCGGCGCCGGTGACCAGGCCCGACCCGTGGTCCGCGTGGGCTGGCTCACGGCCAGCGGCCACTACCTGCGGCTGTCCCAGACCCAGGGCGCGGCCCGCGACCTCATCGCCTCCGAGACCGACGACCCGAAGTCGGAGCCGGCCGCGACCGGCACCATCGACGTCGAGGGCGTGAGCTGGACCATCTACCCGGCCCGGCGCAACGAGACCTCGTGGCTGGCCAACGTCGGCGGGGTGCGGCTGCTGATCTCCGGCAACGGCAAGGACGCCGACTTCCGCACGCTCGCCCAGGCCGTGCAGACGGCGACCCCGCTGCCCAAACAGTCCTGATCGCCAACGCCGGCTTAGCTCTCGGCGACGTCCTCCTCGACGACCGCCAGCGCCGTCTCCACCCGCTGGCGGGCGCCGGCCAGGTGCCCCTCGCAGACCTTGGCCAGTGCCTCGCCGCGCTCCCACAGCGCCAGCGAGTCCTCAAGCGACAGGCCACCGGCCTCCAGCTTGCGGACGACCTCGGCCAACTCGTCGCGCGCGGCCTCGTAGCCGAGCGTCGGTTCCGTCATGTCGCGCTGGTTCCCATCTGGCTCTGCACCCGGACCACAACCGCCGCGACGGCCTGGTCGTACCCGACGAAGGCCTCGGCGAACTCGGCGCCGTCGCCCTCCTGCACCGCCTCGCCGATGCGGTCCTCGGCATCGGCGACGCGACGCCGGTGCACCGAACCGTCGCCGTACCACCACTGCGTCCCCACATAGACCGAGGCGGCCTCGGTCAGTTCGTGGAGACGCGAGGGTAACGCCCGGCGGCCGGGGTAGTCGCAGCCGGCGAGCATGGCGGTCCAGGTGTCGACGGCGGCGGAGTTCGCGGCCTCGGCGCAGTACTGCACGACCCGCGCGCCGCGGGGCGGCTCGGGCTGGTCGGGGCTGTCGGCCGCGGCTCTGGCGGTGGCCACCGTCAACGGGAGGAACGTGGGTTCACGCGCCGGGTATGGCACCCCTACCTCCGCTCACGGGTGTCGTCGTCGGGCACGACGGCACGGATCGCCCCGTCAACGAGCCGCACCCTCAGATGCGTTCCCGGCGCGGCATCGTCCACGGACCGGAGCACCGAGGTGGACCCGTCGTCGGCCACGCTCTGCACCACGGCGTATCCACGGGCCAGCGTGGCGGCTGGTCCGAGGGTCGTCAAGCGTGCGCGGATGGCGGATTGGGCACGTTCCTCGGTCCCGACCAGGGATTTGATCTCCCGGCGGCCGCGGTCACGCAGCGCGTTCACCTCGTCGGACCGGCGTCGCAGCGGCGTGAGCGGATCGGCCAGCACCGGACGGCTA
Organism: Kutzneria sp. NPDC051319; assembly: GCF_040682195.1. Lineage (NCBI taxonomy): Bacteria > Bacillati > Actinomycetota > Actinomycetes > Pseudonocardiales > Pseudonocardiaceae > Kutzneria > Kutzneria sp. NPDC051319. The sequence goes on from NZ_JBFBAM010000021.1 coordinate 127,875, forward strand.
AGCAACGCGTCCAGCAGCCGCCGCTCGCGGTCCACCCAGCCGTGCAGGGCCCGCCGGGTGCGGTCGCGCAGTTGGCGGATGCGCTGCGTCTCCTCGGCGACATCGGGCACGACCCGCTTGCCCGCATCTGTCGGCGTGGAACAGCGCAGGTCGGCGACGTGATCCAGCAACGGGGTGTCAGGCTCGTGGCCGATGGCGCTGATCACCGGCGTGCCGCAGGCCGACACCGCCCGGCACAGCGTCTCGTCGGAGAACGGGAGCAGGTCCTCGACGCTGCCCCCGCCGCGCGCGATCACGATGACGTCCACGTCCGGATCGGCGTCCAGGGTCTTCAGCGCGGTCATCACCTGCGGCACGGCCGTGGTGCCCTGCACGGCCACGTTGATCACCCGAAAGTGTGCCCCCGGCCAGCGGCCGCGGGCGTTGGTCAGCACGTCCCGCTCGGCGGCCGAAGCCCGTCCGGTGATCAGGCCGATGGTCCGCGGCAGGAACGGCAGCGGCCGCTTGCGGCGCGGGTCGAACAGGCCCTCGGCGGCCAGCAGCCTGCGCAGGCGCTCGATGCGGGCCAGCAGCTCGCCGATTCCGACCGCGCGGATCTCGTCCACGCGCAGGCTCAACGTGCCGCGGCCGGTGTAGTAGCTGGGCTTGCCGTGCACCACCACGCGGCTGCCGTCGGTCAGCGGCGGCTCCATGCCACGGACCAGCTGCGTCGAGCACGTCACGGAGATCGACACATCGGCGCTGGTGTCACGCAGCGTGAGGAACGCGGTGGCGGTGCCCGGGCGAGCCGAGACCTGGGTGACCTGCCCCTCGACCCAGACGGCGCCGAGCCGGTTGATCCAGTCGGCGATCTTGCGGGTGACCGTGCGCACCGGCCAGGGCTGCTCGGCGGTGGTCTGAGGACCGGGAACGGTCACAGGCCCACCTCGCTAGCGCTCGGCGGGTCTGCGACCCAGGTCCCTGTGCTCAATGGTGACCTCGCAAGCTCGGTCACAGGCCCACCTCGCCAGCGCTCGGCGGGTCTGCGACCCAGGTCCCTGTGCTCAATGGTGACCTCGCAAGCTCGGTCACGAGTCGGTGTTCTCCTGGGCCCGTACGGTGGCGATGCGCCTGGTCAGCATGCCCTGGTAGGCCGGGCGGGCGGCGTGCTCGCGCTCGTAGGCCAGCAGCTGCTCCAGGTCGTCGAGGCTGAGCCGGCGCAGCCGGGCCCGCAGCTGCGGCACCGACAGCTCGTCGTACTCCGGCAGCGCGCTTGGGCCGCCCGCGGCGATCTCGTCGTCGCCGTTGTCGTCGCTGTCCTCGTGCTCGGAGACCGCGCGCTCCTCCTCGAGCCACGGATCGATGTCCTGCTCCTGCGGCTCGGGGGTGTCGTCCTCGTCGAAGGTCGCCCAATCGGGGGTTTCCTCGACCGGACGCAGCGAGGCCAGCGCGTCGTCGCCCTTGATCGCCAGCTCGGTGACCCGCTGCTGCACCCGCATGGACAGTTGCAGCGCCTGGCTCACCACTGTCACCGGAAGCCCGGTCAGCTGTTCGGGGAGCTTGCGTGCCTGCTCGACCGCGGTGACCGCGAGCCCGGCTGCGATGCGCACCGGCAGCGGCAGTGACGACTTCATGGCGCCTAGCCTGCCCCAGTCGGCCCGTCCTGCACAGTTCTGCGTGGCGAACGGGTGACGAAACGAACGCCGCACACGCCGAGCGGCCGCCCGGCCGCCGCTACCCTTGGTGCATGACCACGTCGAGCCCAGCCGCTGACCGGCCCAAGCGCGTCTTCCTCGCCAAGCCACGCGGCTACTGCGCGGGCGTGGACCGTGCGGTCGTGACCGTGGAGAAGGCGCTGGAGACCTATGGCGCCCCCGTGTACGTGCGCAAGGAGATCGTGCACAACAAGTACGTCGTGGAGACCCTCCAGGACCGCGGCGCGATCTTCGTGGACGAGACCGACGAGGTGCCCGAGGGGGCGCTCGTGGTGTTCTCCGCGCACGGAGTGTCACCGGCCGTCCACGAGGAGGCCGCCGAGCGCAACCTGCGCACCATCGACGCAACCTGCCCGCTGGTGACCAAGGTGCACCAGGAGGCCAAGCGCTTCGCCCGTGACGACTACGACATCCTGCTCATCGGCCACGAGGGGCACGAAGAGGTCGAGGGCACCGCCGGCGAGGCCCCCGAGCACGTGCAGCTCGTGGACACCGCCGAGGACGTGGCCAAGGTCGAGGTCCGTGACCCGTCCAAGGTCATCTGGCTGTCCCAGACCACGCTGTCGGTCGACGAGACCATGGTCCGGGTCGAGCAGCTCAAGGAGCGCTTCCCGGACCTGCAGGCGCCGCCGAGCGACGACATCTGCTACGCCACCCAGAACCGCCAGGTCGCGGTCAAGGCGATGGCCCCCGAGTGCGACCTGGTGATCGTCGTCGGGTCGCAGAACTCGTCCAACTCCAAGCGGCTGGTCGAGGTCGCGCTCCAGCACGGCTCCCAGGCCTCTTACCTGATCGACTACGCCAAGGAGATCAAGGAGGAGTGGCTGGACGGCGTCCGCACGGTCGGCGTGACCAGCGGCGCGTCCGTGCCGGACATCCTCGTGCACGAGGTGCTGGCCTACCTGGCCGAGCGCGGCTGGGGCGAGGTCGAAGAGGTCACCACGGCCAACGAGAAGATCGCCTTCGCGCTGCCGCGGGAGCTCCGCAAAAACCTCGTGTGAGTCTTTGGCGCTGTGCCTGTGCCGCGCGTTCCGCGCGGGGCTCGGCCCCCGGGTAGCCGGCGCCTCGCCCTTGCCGGATTTAGCCCGCCGCGTCGGCTTGGGTGGGTGGGCGCGTCGGGTGGCGGCGGGCGAAATCCGGCAACCGGGCGAAGCGCCGGCGGGGCCTCGCGAACACTGAGACCAGACCTCTGACACGAAAAGCGCCCTTCGTTGCTG
>NZ_JBFBAM010000022.1:0-54462 GCF_040682195.1 Kutzneria sp. NPDC051319
ACGGTGGCTCCACACCTACAATCACCACCGCGGCCACACCGCACTCAACGGCCTACCGCCAGCCAGCCGCGTTCCTAACCTCACGAGTCAGTACAACTAGGGCACCAGCACGAGTTTGCCGGCGGCGGCGTTGTCCTCCATGTGCCGGTGGGCCGAGACGATGCTGTCCAGGCCGACGACGCGGTCGATGTTGGGGCGATAGGCGCCGGCCTCGACCTCGTGGATCACTCGCTGCAACACGGCGGTGCCCGCGCTGCCGCGGAGGTTGTCGCTGTGGAAGGCGGTGAGTTTGGTGCCCGACGGGATCATGGCGATCGGTTCGAGATTCGGGATCAGCCAGCCGCTGAGCGAACCCGCCACGCACACCGTCCCGCCGCGACGGACCAGGTGCAGCGAGTCGACCGCCGTGTCCGCCCCGATCAGATCCAGGACGTAGTCCGGGCCTTCGGGCCAGATCGAGCGCACTGTGTCGGTGTCGAGGAGCGCGTGGTGGACGCCGGCGGCGGTGAGCGCGGAGATCTTGTCCGTACGGCGGGTGGTGGCGGCGATTTCGAGGCCGTGACCGGCGGCGATCGATGCGGCCGCCATGCCAACCGACGAGGTGCCGCCGCGGATCAGTAGCCGACCGGCCTTGGCCCCCAACGCATCCAGCGCGCCCCGCGCGGTCAGGTAGGTCTCGGGCAATGCGGCCAGGACGTCCCACGGCAACGTCGTCGTGACCGGCATCAGGAGGTCGTTGGGCAACAACACGTACTCGGCGTAGCCACCGTCGAAGGCCCGACCCATCTCGCCCATCACCGCCGCGACGGAGATTCCCTCCGGCAGCCGCGGATCGGTAGAAGCCGCAACGGTTCCCACGCACTCGATGCCCAGCACGCGCGGGAACACGACGTTCGGCGAGTGCCCCTGGCGGGTCCTCAGCTCGGACCGGTTCAGGCCCGCGCCGCGTACCCGGACCAGGCTCCAGCCCTCCCGGACCGCCGGCACCGGCACCCGCTGGACCTCCAACACCTCCGGGCCACCGGCCCGGACACAGACCACCGCACGCATCGTCGTACCCATGCCTGCACTGTCGTCTCGGGCTGGTCTGGCCGGCCACCGATATAATGCCAAGCTATGCCCATCGGCCGCCAAATCGCGGCGTCGCACGTCTGGCCCTCCGGAGGGGCGCACTTTTGGCCGTCCGGGGGAGCGAGCAGGGCTCAGTCCCATGCCCAGGGACACCTCGTGTACGCGGCCCGTGGCGTGTTGTCGGTGCACACCTCGTGGGGCACCTCGATCGTTCCCGCGAACCGGGTCGCGTGGACCCCGGCTGGGTGCGAACACCACCATCGTGCGCACGGTGACACCGACATGCGGATCGTGTTCCTGCCGCCGTCACTCGCCCGGCTGGTGCCCGACCATCCCGCGGTCTTCACGGCCTCCGACCTCGCCCGCGAAGTCCTGCTCGTCCTCACCGGCCCGCGCAACTACGACCCGGCCACCCGGCCCCTCGACCCCGCCGCCCGCGCCCGGCTCCGTCGGGTGCTCGTCGACGAACTCCACGAGGCACCCGAGCAGCCCTTGCAGCTGCCGGAACCCGTCGACGACCGCCTGCGCGCCGTCGCCCGTCTGCTGCGCGAACACCCGGCGGACAACTCCGCGCTGGCCGAACTCGGGCGGTCCATCGGCGCCAGCGCCCGCACCCTCAGCCGCCTGTTCCACACCGAACTCGGCATGACCTTCTACGAGTGGCGCACCCAGCTGCGCGTCTACCACGCCCTCGTCCTGCTCGCCGACGGCCACGACACCACGCACGTCGCCCACGCCTGCGGCTGGGCCAACCCCAGCCACTTCATCGCCGCCTTCGCCAAGCTCGTCGGCACCACCCCCGGCCGTCACCGCCACCTGAAGTGAAAAATATTCAGTGTGGGAAGGGGGCTTTCCTCCACTCCGAGTAGAGGAAAGCCCCCTTCCAAGCGCATCACCGGGTCAGCGGGGTGAAGTCCAAGGCAGCATCCGGGCGGTGCCAGGTCGGGTCGCCGGCGAAGGCGAGGCCCTGGGCGGACAGCGTGCGCTTCACGACCTTGTAGGTGGCGGTGCGGGGCAGGACAGAGGCGATGCGGACGTAGCGGGGCAGCTGCTTGGGGCCGAGGTCGGGCTGCGCGGCGAGGAACTTGGCGAAGGCGCCGGGATCGAAGGCGACGCCGGGGCGAAGGACCAGGGCGGCCACGACCTGGTCGCCGACCGAGGGGTCGGGCACGCCGTAGACGGCGACCTCGGCGACGTCGGGATGCCGGGCGATGATCCGCTCGATCGGGGCGGTGCCGAGGTTCTCGCCGTCGACCCGGAGCCAGTCGCCGGTGCGGCCGACGAAGTGGCAGTAGCCGTCCCGGTCGACGTAGCCGAGATCGCCGCTGTGATACCAACCGTTGCGCAGCCGGTCCGAGGTCGCCGCGGGATCGCCGTAGTAACCGGCGAACCAGCCGGAGCCGGCGGTGTTGACCAGTTCGCCGATGGCCTGCTCGGGGTTGCGCAGCCGGCCGTCGGAGTCGAATTCGGCTGGTGGGCAAGGGGTTCCGGTGTCCTGGTGGAGGACAACGGTGCCGTCGGTGAGCCGGCCGAGCGCCCCGGGCGGGGTGCCGGGGTCGCGGGCGATGGCCACGCCGCCCTCGGTCGAGCCGAAGCCGTCGACCACGCGGCAGTCGAACCGCTCGGCGAAGCGGGCGATGTCGGCCTCGGCGCCCTCGTTGCCGTAGACGACGCGCAAGGGATTGTCGGCGTCGTCGGAGCGGGCCGGAGTGGCGAGCACGTAGGACAGCGGACGGCCGACGTAGTTGGCGTAGGTGGCGCCGAAGGCGCGCACGTCGCCCAGGAAGCCGGAGGCGGAGAACCGGCGGCGCAGCGCGAGGGTGGCGCCGGCGGCCAGCCCGACCGACCAGCCGGCCATGACGGCGTTGGAGTGGAACATCGGCATCGACAGGTAGACGGTGTCCGATGTGGACAGTCCGAACCGGTCGGCCAGCATCCAGCCGGGGAACGCGATCTTGCCGTGCGTGCAGCGCACCGCCTTGGGGTCGCCGCTGGTGCCGGACGTGAAGATCAGCATCAGCAGGTCGTCGGGGGTGGCGGCCACCGGCTCCAGTGGTGCATTCGCATGCGCGGCAACGATGTCCAGCCAGGCGGGGGAGTGCAGATCGACGATCCGGTCGGGTCCGAAGCCGAGATCCAACCCGGTCAGCAGGTCCGAATGCCGTTCCTCGGTGAGGATCAGTTGGCAGTCGGCCAGCCGCACGTCCCGGGCCAGGGCCTCGCCGCGCCGGGTCGGGTTCAGCCCGACCAGGACGGCCCCGGCGAACGCGGCGCCGGCCAGCGCGAAGGAGAACTCGGGCACGTTGTCGGCGAGAATGCCGATGTGGAAAGGCACTCCGGGCCGCCGCAGCGCGGCGAGGGCCGCCGCGTAGGCGGCCCCGCACCGGATGTGGTCGGCCCAGGACCAGGTGCTGTCCTCGAACCGCAGGCCCGGTCGATCATCCTCCGCCCGGGCCAGCAACAGGTCGGTGACGGTCGGCGTGTCAGGCCCGGGCATGGCGCCGGACCGCGTCGTCGGGGCTCGCCAGCATGCCTCGCACTGTACCGAGAACGGGCCCGGTGTCAGCCCCTCACGAGATCAGCTTGTGAGTGCACGTGTTGCACCGGACGGCGGTCGACGGCCAGGCTCAGCAGATCGGGCCGGGCGTAGTGGCGGCGCATGTCCATCTGGAGCTTGCGCTGGTCGATCAGGGCGAAGTCGAGCTCGGCGACGACCTCGCCCTCTCGCCGTCCCGGATCGGCGAGCCGAGGAGCTGGCCCGACGGCGAGACGATGGCGGTGAAGCAGCCGCCGGAGATCGGGCCGGCCGGGGCCCCGGTGTCCGCCATGATCTGGGCCTGCTGCGCGAGGCGTTCTACGGCACGACCCGGTTAGACGACTTCGTGCGCCGGACCCACAGCACCGACGCGATCGTGTCGTCCCGGCTCAAGCGGTTGACCGAGCTCGGGGTGCTGGCCAAGCAGCCCTACCGCGAGCCGGGAGAGCGCACCCGTTACGAGTACCACCTCACCGACCGCGGCAAGGAGCTGCTGCCGGTCGTGTTCGGGCTGATGCAGTGGGGCAACGCCCATCTGCAGCCGGACGACGGTCCCTTCCAGCTGTCCGACCGCGCCACCGGCGAACCGGTCGTGATCACGGCGGTCACGCCGTCCGGCAAGGTCGTGGAGCTGGACGACCTGGTGGTCAGCGCCAACGGCGACTGGGCTTCAGCGAGCTGTGAACGCGCCGCCGTTGATGTGGATGACCTGCCCGGTCAGATGGCCTGAGTCGGGCCGGGCGAGGAAGAAGATGGTCTCCGCGACCTCGTCCGGGGTGCCGGCCCGCTTGTTGAACGCCGCCGACACCCGGCTGGCGATCCACTCCGGCGTCGCGGTGCCGGCGAAGAACTCGGTGTCCACGGTGACGCCGGGTGCCACGAGGTTGGCGGTGATGCCCCGGGCGCCCAAAGTCCGCGCGGTGTCGACGTTCCACGCCTCCAGCGCCGCCTTCGCCGCGCCGTAGGAGCCCGATCCCAGCTTGGCGGCGATCGACCCGACCGTGACGATGCGGGCGTTGTCGGCCAGCCGCGGCTTGAGCGCCTCGGTGACCAGGACCGTGGTCAGTACGTTGGCCTCGAAGTTGGCGCGCCACGCGTCGGCGATGCCGGCCAGGTCGCCCGGCTCGGCGGCGGGGCGGCGGCGGTCGGTGTTGCCGCCGGCGTTGTTGACCAGCACATCGACGCTGGTCGGCAGCCGGTCGAGCGCGGCCTGGAGCGCGGCCGGGTCGGCGGCGTCGAACGCGACGTGGTCCACGCCCAGCCGCTCGGCGGTGGCCGCCAGCACGTCCGCGCGGCGGCCGGTGATGGTCACGTGATGCCCGGCCTTGGCGAACAGCTCGGCCGCGGCGGCGCCGATCCCGGTGCCGCCGCCGGTGATGAGAACAGAGGTCATGGCCGGAAGTCTCGGTCCCAAATGTTCGAGGTGTCAAGCTATCTTCGAAAATCTGAGATCATGTCGAAGTTGGGTATCCTGTCCGGCGTGGCGACGAGCGCGAAGACCAGGACGGACGAGGTGCACGACCGGCTGCGGGCCGACATCCTCACCGGCCTCTTCGCGCCGGGGGAGCGGCTGAAGTTCACCGTGCTGTGCCAGCGCTACGACGCCAGCGCCGGGCTGACCCGCGAGGTGCTGAGCCGGCTGGCCGAGCAGGGCCTGGTGCAGGCCAGCCCGCAGGTCGGCTTCCAGGTCACGCCGATCTCCGTCGACGACCTGCTAGACCTCACCCGCACGCGGATGGACGTCGAGAGCCTGGCCCTGCGCCGAGGCGTCGAGCGCGACGACATGGCCTGGCGTGCCCGGCTGGTGGCGGCCCACTTCACCCTGGCCAACACGCCCCGCCGGGACCCGGCCGATCCCACCACTGTCACGCCGGAGTGGGACGTCGTCCACGAGGAGTTCCACGACGTGCTGCTGGCCGGCTGCGGCAGCCCGCGCCTCTACGCCATCGCCACCGCGTTGCGCACCAGCGCCCGCCTGTACCGCCGGTGGTCGGAGGCGATCGATTCCTCGGACGCGGCAAGGGATCCGGCCGCGGAGCATGCCGCCATCGCGCAGCACGCCATCGACGGCGACGCCGACGCGGCCGTGGCGGCGCTGGCCGCCCACATCGAGCTGACCACCACGTTGATCGTCGCCTCACGAACCGAGTCGTAGCAGGCGTTTCACCAGTTGTGCATCGTTCCGTCGACCAGCCGGTTCACCGGCAACTGCGCCGGGCGGTACGGATACTGCGCGGCCAGGTCCTCGTCGATGTCCACGCCCAGCCCCGGCTCCTCGCCGGGATGCAGGTAGCCGTCGGCGAACCGGTAGCTGTGCGGGAAAACGGCGTCGGTGGCCGGCGTGTGCCGCATGTACTCCTGGAGCCCGAAGTTCGGGATGCTGAGATCCACGTGCAGCGCGGCGGCCATGCACACCGGCGACAGGTCGGTGGCGCCGTGCGACCCGCTGCGCACGTGGTACAGCGCGGCCAGATCGAAGATCCGCCGCAGGTGGCTGATGCCGCCGGCGTGCACCACCGTCGTCCGGACGTAGTCGATCAGCTGCTCGCTGATCAGCTGCTGGCAGTCCCAGATGCTGTTGAACACCTCGCCGACGGCGATGGGCGTGGTGGTGTGCCGGCGGATCAGCCGGAAGCCCTCCTGGAGCTCGGCCGGCACCGGATCCTCCATCCAGGTCAGCGCGTACGGCTCCAGGCTGCGCCCGAGCCGGGCCGCTTCGATCGGTGTCAGCCGGTGGTGCACGTCGTGCAGCAGCGCGAGGCCGGGCCCGAACTCGGCGCGGACCCGTTCGAACACCGTCGGCACGTGGTTCAGGTAGGCCGGCGTGGACCACACGTTCTCGCTCGGCAGCGCCGCGTCGGCCGGCTCGTAGAACATCTTGTCGCCGCTGACCCCGTAGGTGCTGGCCAGGCCCGGGATTCCGGTCTGCACCCGCACCGCGCGGTAGCCCATGTCCACATACCGTCCGACCTCGGCGAGCACGTCGTCCACGGTCTCGGCGTTGGCATGGCCGTACACCGTGACGCCGTCGCGGCAGCGGCCGCCGAGCAGTTGGTAGACCGGCAGCCCGGCGGCCTTGCCCTTGATGTCCCACAGCGCGGTGTCGACGGCGGCGATGGCCGTCATGGTGACCGGCCCGCGCCGCCAGTACGCGCCCCGGTACAGGAACTGCCAGGTGTCCTCGATCCTGGCGGCGTCGCGCCCGATCAGCACCGGCAGCACGTGCTCGTTCAGGTACGCGGCAACGGCGAGCTCGCGGCCGTTGAGGGTGGCGTCGCCGACACCGGTCAGGCCGTCGTCGGTGACCAGCTTCAGGGTGACGAAGTTCCGGTCGGGGCAGGTGACGACGACCCGTGCTTCGGCGATGCGCATCCGCGACTCCTGGTTCTGTTTCAGGACAAGGGAAGCCAGCCGGAACGCAGCTGCCAGTGCCGGCCGGCCTTCAGGTGGGAGACGATCGCGCGTTGCAGGGTGCTCTGCTGTGGCAGCGAGTCGAGATCGGTGACGACGTCCTTAGGCGCGTTGAACACGAAGTAGAGGACGTCCGCGTCGCTCTCCTCGGCCGGCCCGAACAGCTGGAACCGGCGCTGGAACCGGATGATGTTGGCCTCGGCCGGCAGGTACTCGCCCAGCTGCGGATCCAGCAGCCAGGACCGGCAGATCGCGTGGCGGTAGTGCGGGAAGAACTCCGCGGCTTCCTTCAGCGAAGCGCTGACCAGGGCCGGCGTGAGGGGGCCGTCGGCGGCGATGTGCACGTCCAGCACACGTTGTCCGGCCTCGGGACCGTCGGCCGGCATCGTGGTGGGCTCGAACTGCAGCCGGCCCAGGCGGAACAGGAGGCCGCGGAAGTGCCGGACCAGCCAGTTCTGCTCGTCGAGGCCGCCGACGCCGTGGCCCAGCCGGTAGGACAGGGCCTTGGCGCCGACATCGGCCAAGGTGTCCTGGAGGACGGTGTCCGAGACATCCTGGAGGCGCTTCAGGGCGGTGGGAACGGCCAGCATGAACAGGATCAGGTAGAAGTAGCGGCCGACGGCGTCCGGCGGCAGAACCGGCCAGTCGGCCGGGTACGCGTCGGCGAACAGCTCCTGATGCCGGCGAGCCAACGAAGCCCTCAGCTCGGGGGACTGCTCCATGACCGCCATCGCCTCGACGGCCGGCTCGACGTCGGCCTCCGGCACACCGAGCCGACGCAGCCGCTCCCGTGCCGTCGACGGGGTCGGGAACTCCAAGGTCATCAGGCCGCACCTCCTGCCGACACTGTATTGACACGGCCGGTGCGCACCACTGCGCACCGGCCGTGCCAGGTCAGCCGACGGGAGCCTGGTCGCCGCTGGGCAGGCGGTCCGCGTCGGTGGACCACAGGTCGGCCCCGAACACCTCGAAGTTCACGCGCTCGGCCGGCATTCCCCTACGCAGCAACGAAGCGCGGACGTCACGCATGAACGGCAGCGGGCCGCACAGGTAGGCCGACGCGCCGGCCGGGATGGGGACCTCGTCCGGCCGGACCAGACCCGCGCGGGCGTTCGGGCCGGCCTCGTACTCGTAGTACCTGATGTGCTCGAAGGAATGCAGCCGGGCGCCGTGCCGCACCATGTGCCCGTGCAGCGCGTGCCGGCCTGGTTCGCGCTCGGCGTGCACGGCCACGACCGGGCGCAGCGGCTGCTCCTTCGCGATGTGCTCGATCATCGCCGCCATGGGCGTGATGCCGATGCCGGCGCTGACCAGGAGCACCGGGGTCATGTCGTCATCCAGCGTGAGATCGCCGAACGGCCGGCTCACGGCGACGGTGTCGCCGACGGTCAGCCGATCCGCGATGTGGCCCGACACCAGCCCGTCGGGAGTGCCACGCACCGGGCGGACCGTGATGCGCAGCGCGGAATGCCCCGGGCCATGGGAAATCGTGTACTGACGGGCCTGTCTTCCCGCGCCGGGCAGGTCGACCGCGACGGTGACGTACTGACCGGGTCGGTGCTCGGGCACGCCGCCGGATTCCGGCGCCAGCAACAACGACACCGCGTCGTGCGCCTCGGCGTACTTGCCGACGACCCGCCACGGCTCCAGCGGCTGGGCCGGATCGACGCCCTGCTGTTGGCTCAGGCGGGTTTCGGCGGCGATGAGCCGGACGGCGAACAGCCAGAAGACCTCGTCCCAGGCGGTTTCCACCGCCGGCGTCACCGCCGGCCCCAGGACACGGGCCACCGCCGACAGCAGGTGCCGCCCGACGATGGTGTACTGCTCGGGCCGGATGCCCAGCGAGGCGTGCTTGTGCGCGATGCGCCGCACGACCGGGTCGACGTCCACGCCGTCGAGCAGGCTTTCCGCGTAGGCGATGACCGCGCCGGCCAGGGCCCGCTGCTGGTCGCCGTTGGCCTGGTTGCCGCGGTTGAACAGGTCCAGCAGCGCCGGGTGCTCGGCGAACATGCCGGCGTAGAAGGTGGTGCTGATGTCGACCGCCGCCGCGCGGACGGCAGGCAGCGTCGCGGCCACGATCGTGGCCGATGACGAGGACAGCATCGTCGTACCCCTAGGTGAGTGACAGCAGAGTGGCGCCCGTTGGCGGCGCGATCAGGTCCTGCAGGACCACCTCGTCGAGGGAGGCGAAGAAGGCCTCCTGCGCCGTGCGCAGCGCGCCGCGCAGCCGGCAGGCCGCGCTCAGCGGGCACGGTGGCGACTCGCAGTCGACGACCTCGGCCGTTCCCTCGAAGTCGCGCACGATGCGACCGACGGTGGTCCGCAGGGTGGCGTCGGGCAGCGAGATGCCGCCGCCGCGACCGCGCGTCGTGGTCAGCCAGCCGGGGCGCTGCAGTCGCTGGACGACCTTGGCGACGTGGTTGCGCGGCACGTTGAGGGCCGCGGCGAGCTCGTCGATCGTCAACTGCCGGCGCTGGGCGGCCGCCAACATCAGGATCCGCAGGGCGATGTCGGTGGCTCGGCTGAGGTGCACGCGGCCAGGCTAGCCAAAAGAGGTATCGGTCGTACCTGTTCTGTGCTCGTGATCACCGGGCGGGTCGTCGAGCACACCGGCGACCCGGATGACCTCGGCCACGAACCGGTGGATGCGCTCCTCAACCTCGTCGGGTCGCGGTGCGTCGGTGTTGTCGCGGTCGGCCATCGGGGTCCCTTCGCTGCGGATGCCGCTACGACCGGACGGACCGCCGGGTTGTGACAGTGCCGACGCCCGTTATCGCGGCTCCAACAGGAAAAGCCGGATCTCGCGGTGCCCGGCACGGCTCTTGTACGTGTCGTAGGCCGGCCAGTAGGCCACGACGTCCAGCCACGCCCGCTCCCGCTCGTCGCCGTCGAGCAGCCGCCCGCGCACGGGAACGGTCCGTCCGCCGATGGCCGCCGTCGCGTCCGCGTCGGTGAGGAGGTTGCCGGTCCACGCCGGGTGCTGCTCGCCGCCCCAGTTCGAGCCCACGACCAAGAAACCCTTGCCGTGACGCACGTAGACCAGCGGAACCTGCCGGGCCACCCCGCTCTGCCGGCCGGTGGTGGTCAGCAGCAGCGTGCGCACGCCGAGGGCGGTGCCCACTCCGACCTTGCCGTTGGTGGCGCGCAGCAGGGCCCGGTCCATCGGCGCCAGCACCCGGCCGATGGCGGCGTAGGCCCTGGTCTTGCCGAACCCCTGGAACAGGCGTCGAATTTCGATCACCGGCGAAACGTAGCAGGGCAGCCGCCGGTCGAAGGCCTGCGTCCACCTGCCGCTCGGCTACGACGCGGTTGACCTGCTGGAACAGGGGCCGACAAGCACCCGATCCGGGCCGTGGGCGCCTCGCCCAGCGTCGTCCTCGCAAGACGGGGCTAGGTCGGGCGTTCACCCGTCTCAGACGCCGGCGCACGCTGACCGGGCGGTGGCGAACGGCCGCCGGACAGGAGGTCAGCGGATGGGCATCAGGACGCACCAGGTCGGCAGCCAGGGCTTGACGACGTCGGTCGAAGGCCTGGGCACCATGGGGATGACGGCCATGTACGGCACCCCGAACGACGCCGAGTCGGTCGACACCATCCACCGGGCGATCGAGCTGGGGGTCACCCTGTTCGACACCGCCGACATGTACGGCCCGTTCACGGGCGAGGAGCTGCTCGGGCGCGCGGTCGCCCCGCACCGGGACCGAGTGGTGCTCGCGACCAAGTTCGGCGGGGTCACGCTCGACGAGACCGGCAAGATCGTCGGCGGCCCGAACGGCCGCCCCGACTACGTGCGGCAAGCGGTCGAAGGCTCGTTGCGGCGGCTCGGCACCGATCGCATCGACCTGTGCTACCAGCACCGGGTCGACCCCAACGTTCCGGTGGCCGAGACCTTCGGCGCGCTGGCCGAGCTGGTGGCCGAGGGCAAGGTGCGCTACCTGGGCATCAGCGAGGCTTCGGCCGACACCATCCGTGCCGCTCACGACGCGGCGCCGCTGTCGGCCGTGCAGACCGAATACTCGCTGTTCACCAGGACGGTGGAAGCCAATGGCGTGCTCGACACCGTGCGTGAGCTGGGCATCGGGCTGGTCGCCTACGCCCCGCTCGGCCGAGGATTCCTCACCGGCGAGCTGCGCTCGCTGGAAAGCCTGCCCGAGAACGACTGGCGCCGCACCGCGCCCCGGTTCAGCGGCGAGAACTTCGCCCACAACCTCGTGCTGGCCGACCGGGTGCGGGCGATCGCCGAGCGGCGCGGCGTCACGGCCGGGCAGCTGGCGTTGGCCTGGGTGCTGGCCCAGGGCGTGACGGCGATTCCCGGCACCAAGCGGCGCGCCTACTTGGAGGAGAACGTCGCCGCGGCGACGCTGGCCGTGGACGCCGCGACGGTGGCCGAGCTCGCCGAGGCGATCCCGGCCGGCGAGGTGGCGGGCGAGCGGTACGTGCCAGCGGCGATGCAGGCCATCCAGGAGTAACCGGCCATGAGACACAACGACGTGGGGAGCTTCCTGCGGGCCCGCCGCGAGGCGCTGCGGCCGGCCGACGTCGGGCTGCCGGCCGGCGGCCGCCGCCGCACGCCCGGACTCCGGCGGTCCGAGGTGGCGATGCTGGCCAACGTCTCCGTCGACTACTACGAGCGGCTGGAGCAGTCCCGCAACGCCCACCCGTCCCAGGCCATGCTGGCCGGTCTGGCCCGCGCGCTGCGGCTCTCCGTCGACGAGCGCGACCACCTCTACCGGCTCGCGGGCTTCTCACCGCCGCTCACCGGGGCCACCGGCGGCTATGTCGACCCGGCGCTGATGTTCCTGCTCGACGCGCTGACCACGGTGCCCGCCCACGTCATCGACGACCTCACGACCGTGGTCGCGCAGAACCGGCTCAGCCAGGCCCTGATCGGCTCGTGGCAGATCGGCGACGACCGCGCCGGCAACGTGACCTGGCGGTGGTTCACGGATCCGGCCTCGCGGTCGCTGAACATCGCCGGGGAACACGAGGCGGTCGGGCGGGCCTATGCCGCCGATCTTCGTGCCGCCGCCGCGCGCCGTGGGGCCGACGCCGACCGCCTCGTCACCGACCTGCTGGCCGCCAGCCCGGAGTTCAGCCGGTACTGGGCCGCCATGGCCGTCGAGCCGCTCCGGTCGGCCCGCAAGCAGCTGGTCCACCCGCACGCCGGTCCGCTCGACGTGCAGTGCGACATCGTCCTCAGCAGCGCCACCGGGCACCGCCTGGTGGTCTTCCGTCCGCAGCCGGGCTCGGCCACCGCCGCCCACTTCGAGTTCCTCGACGTGCTGGGCGAGCAGACCTTCGACGCCTGACTCATTTCCCCGTTCGTGTTGGAGAACAACCATGTCCTCTGTCGTCCTGATCACCGGTGCCGCGACCGGCATCGGCAACCTGACCGCCCGCGCCCTCGCTGCCGACGGGCACACCGTCTACGCCAGCATGCGCGACGTCGCCGGGGCTGGCGCCGTCCGCACCCGTGAACTGATCAACCTGGGCCACCGCGAGGGCCAGGAGCTGCGCGTGGTGGAGCTCGATGTTCAGTCCGAATCCTCGATCGACGCGGCCGTCGCCACGATCCTCGGCGAGGCCGGCCGGCTCGACACCGTCGTGCACAACGCCGGGCACCTCTCCGTCGGCTATGCGGAAGCCTTTACGCCCGAAGACATCGAGCACCTGTTCGACATCAACGTGCTCGGCGTCCAGCGGGTCAACCGCGCGGTCCTCCCGCACATGCGGGCCCGTGGTTCGGGCACGCTGCTCTACGTCGGCAGCACCACTTCCGTTGTGGCGCCGCCGTTCCTGGGTCCCTACGCGGCCTCGAAGGTCGCCGCCGACTCTCTGGCCGTGACCACCGCCTACGAGGTCGGCCAGTTCGGCATCGAGACCTGCGTCGTGATGCCCGGACCGTTCACCGTCGGCACCGAGCACTTCGCCCAGGCCGGCCATGCCGGCGACGAGGAACGGAACCGGGCCTACACCAAGCTGGACCCGTTGGTGGCGCGCTACGGCGAAGCCACCGAGTCCCTGTTCCCGGCCGGCGTCGACGCCCACCCCCGCGCCGTCGCCGCCGAGATTGCCCGCATCCTCGCCCTGCCCGCCGGCACCCGCCCGCACCGCGCCGTCGTCGACTTCACCGACGCCGGCGTGGAGGCGGTGAACGAGGTGATGTTCGAGGCGCAGCAACGCTTTGTCACCCGCATGGGCTTCGGCGAACTGCTCAGGGTGTCGACGCCGTGAGGAACTCCTCCTTGATCTCCTTGATCTCCAGCCGAGGACGGCGACGATCAGCGGCACCGGGAACAGCCACATCTTGTATATTCGGCGGGCCCGCGGATCCTCATGAGCGAACCGGTCTCACTTCTCGGTCAGGCCCTCCAGATCGGCCAGCAGCTCGGACATGGTCACCGGGTCCAGGTCGGCGAACTCCCGGCCGTCGATCGAAATCCCGTCGATGACATGGAAGTACTCGCCGGCCAGCTGCACGACACCCGGACCGAAGTCGACGACGACGGCCCCGCCCGCCGGCAACGGGAGCACGGCTCGCGCGCCTTCCCGGTCCCATCCCTGGTACTGCAAGGCTTCCACCTTCGAGATCGACGCGTGCGCGCCGACGAACTTGCTGAACGTCGCATCCCCGACATAACGGAACACGGGGTAGTTCAGCTGGTGGA
Source organism: Kutzneria sp. NPDC051319 (assembly GCF_040682195.1). Taxonomy (NCBI): domain Bacteria; kingdom Bacillati; phylum Actinomycetota; class Actinomycetes; order Pseudonocardiales; family Pseudonocardiaceae; genus Kutzneria; species Kutzneria sp. NPDC051319. Next base: position 13,687 of record NZ_JBFBAM010000022.1, read on the forward strand.
AGGGTTGCAGGATCTCGTAATCGGCGAACACCTCGCCCCACTGCGGCTCCAGCAGCGCGGGATGGGCCACCCGCACGGTGGCGCCGGGCGGCAGCGTCACCTGGTCGTCGTTGACGTCGGCGAAGGTGCGGTCCTCGGCCAGCCGGAACGTGGTGTCCCCGCCCAGCCACACCAGCCGCCGCGCGATGTGCCACACCAGCGGGTGGTGCACGAACAGCTGCTGGAACGTCTCCAGCGTCCAGCTGCGCTGGTGGCGCATGGCCGACCGCAGCCGCTTGATCAGCGCGCCGGACACCGTGCGGACATCCTTGGTGAGGCCGGCATGCTGGGCCCGAGCCTGTGCCGCCTGGGTTTCGTCGTCGCTCGCCAACGGCTTGGGCAGCGACTTGAGCACCTTGCCGTCGGCGGCCAGCACGAACGGCTTGAGCTGGTGGTCGAAGCCCACGGTGAACTGGCGCGGCCCGTAGTCCAACGTCATCGTGCCGGCCTCGTCCAGCCCGAAATCGGGGACGAGGCGGTCGGCCAGCTCGTCGGCGCTCAGGCCGCGGTCGGCGGCCACCTCGTTGAGCTTGCGCAGGGCGAGCTTCTTGCGCTTGGCGTACTGGCCGCTGCGTGAAAGGCCCTGGAGGTGGACCAACGCCATGTCGGTTCCGATGCGCGCCAACACCTCCACGCCGCGAACCGCGCGGGCGTACCCGTCCGTGCCGGACCACGCCATGATCAACGGCGTCAGCACCCGCGCCCCGTCGTCACCGCCGTGCAGGGCCAGCGCCGTCATCGCCCACGTGTCCTCGATCGGCATGCCGACGAAGACCCAGCGCCGGAACGTCTCCACCACGAAGGCCGACAGCGAGGCCGGATCGCAGATCTCGCCGACCACGTCAAGGCCGGCGTACGGCTGATCCACAGTGGACAGCGCGTACATCGTCAGCACGTGCTTCGTCGCCTCGGCCGGCAAAGCGAGCCCGCCGTCGGCGAGCAGGATCTGCGGCAGCAGCGCCGGATCGGCCCACGGGCCCGGCGTCGGCACCGTCTTCGGCACGATGTCGATCGGGTCGACGGCCAGGATCGCTTCGACCGCCGCCGTCACCTCGCCGCCGTAACTCCGCGCCGCCGCAAGGACAATCTCGGGCTCCAGCGCCCGCAACGCCGCCTCGGCGTTCCGTCGCGTCACCCCGGCCTTGCCCACCGCATCCGGCACCACCAGCGCGACGGCGGGCACACCGTGCAGCGCGAACCACCGCAGGGCGACCGGCCGCAACGTGCGCGCGGTGGCCACCCACTTCGCCATCACCCTTGCCAGATCCTCGTGCAGGAGCGGGAAAAGCACGTCCACGCAGTCCGACTTGTACCGGAGGATGCCGAGCAGCTGGGGGAGCGCCTCCGTGCCGAAGCGGGCGACCATCGCGCGGAGCTCGTCGTCCCCGATGCGCCAGAACACGGTGGGCTGCCACCGTTCGAGGAACGGTCGGGCCAGTTCCACCGGCCCCATGCTCAGCATGGTCAGCATCAGCCGGCTGTCGCTGTCGTGCCGGCTGTCGCTGTCGTGACCGTGCAGCTCGGTGGCGATGGCCGCCCAGCCCTCCGCGTCCCGGTCGGCGAAGTGCTCCCAGCGCCAGTTGTTCTTGGGGTTCAACCACTCCTCGCGTTGGCCGGGTTGCCAGGCCACGGTCGGCGCGACGGTGGGCGTGAGGCCGGCGATGACCTTGGGCTTGACCGTCTTTCGCCTGGCTCGGGTCCATGGCGGCTCGACCAGCAGCGAAGGCAGGCCAGCGTCGTCGGCTTCGGCGACCCGCACCTGCGCGCCCACGATCTCGGCGACGAGGTCGGGACGGGCCAGCCGCTGCTCCGCGAGGAACTGCTTCGCGTTGACAGCCGTGCTCGACGGCCGGGCCGCGATCGCCGCCAGCCGCGTGATCGAGTTGGCCGGGAACCGGTCGATGGCCTCGCCGATCAGGGCGCGGTACTCCGGCTTGAAGCGGGTCAGCAACGCCTGGAACGCCTGATCGGTGTCCACGGCGGCGAGGACGTCCAGGACCGCGCGGTTTCCCGTGTCGTACAGGGATTCGTCGAACGACTTGACGAGCAGGGGCACGGCTTCGGCCCCGATCTGGTCGACGAGTGTCCACACGGCACCGGCATCCCACAGTCCTCGCCGGTCGTGTGCGGCGAACCGGTCGTCCCGCAGCACACGCTCGAATTGGTCGATGGTGGCCAGCGAACACAGCAGGAAGGTCGCGCGCGGGGTGTGGGCGCTGAAACGGTCGTCGATGGCCTCGTCGAGGCTCTGCTGCACCCAGTCCTCGCGGTGCGGCATCAGGTACGTGACGATCAGCCGGGACCCGATCGTGGCGCGGCACTCGGCCAGGGCCTGCTCCGCTGCCCGATGGTCGTCCTCGCTGACCGCGCTGAGCAGGGCACGCACCCGGTAGATGACGGGTTCGATCCAGTACGCGTTCTGCCGGTCCCACGGCGGCCGCGCCGGGTCGCCGCGCCGCAGCATCTGGTGGCTCATCTCCAGCCCGCCGAGCTCGGCCGCGGCGACCGCCGCGTGCACGATGCCGTGTTCCGCCATCCACATGTCGGCCAGCCCAGGCAAGTTCTCGCCCAGGTGCACCACGGTGGCGACCGCCGCCGACCCGAGCGGAGTCTGCGCCTTCACTGCCGCTACCAGATCGGGTTCGCTGTATGGGGAGGCGAGCACACGGTCGAGCACGGATTGCCTATCCCGCAGCAGTTGCCGGGCCCGCTCGACGGCCGCCGTGTCGACCTCGGCCGACGGGCCGGGTGTGCCGTCGTGCCTGGGGTGCAACAGATGCCGGTAACGCTGGGGAACGATGCTCGGACGGCCGTGATCATGCACCTGCCGCAGTGTAGACACGGCGTGACGCCGCTCAGCTCCCGCGTACGCCGTCCAGGTGATCGAGGGCAGCCTCCACCGGGCGTGCGGACATTCGTGGCGGTCTCGCAGTGACCGGCGCCGACGTGAGGGAGTGCGCACGCCGATGGACTTCGCCGGCGACAAACCGATGCAAGCGGGCGGTCCTGGTCAGGCCGTGCCGTGGAGCATCTGGGAACCGGCCGGCGGTGTGGAGCGGAGTGTCCAGCCCGGTTTGACGAGGGCGTCCAGCGGGTATGGAGGGTCAGGATTCTCTTACGCCCCCGGAGGTGCGTGATGCTTGCTGTGATCGGCCTGCTGCTGGTGATTTGGCTTGTCTGCGCCGTGGTCGGCGCCGTGGTGAAGGGCCTGGTCTGGCTGCTGGTCCTCGGGGCCGTGCTGTTCGTCGTCACGGCTGTGGTGGGCTGGGTCAAGCGGGAGGCGTTGCGCCGCTGACAGAGCGGGGCCGGCCGCGCGCGGCCGGCCCCGGACAGGGTCAGTGGGCGATGATGTCCCAGTACTGCTTCCAGCCGCCGACGCAGTCGGACTGGGCCAGCAGCAGGCCGTCGTCGGTGTTCCAGCCGGGCAGCTCGACGCATTTGCCGCTGTGGGAGTTCACCAGCCAGGCCGAGCCGGTCGCGTTGGGGAACGGGTTGGTCTGGAAGCGCCACTGCTGCCAGGCGTCGGCGGTGAAGCACGACGCCGTCACGATCAGCGCGCCCGCGAAGTCGGCATGGCCGTCCACGCTCAGGCACTTGCCGGTGCGGCTGTTGACCAGCTGGACGGTGCCGTTGGTCTGCAGCACCGGCGACCACAGTTGGTTGGAGACGTTGTTCTTGCACGACCACTGCTGGACGTGCGGGGTGGCGCTGTTCGCCTCCTGATCACGCAGATCCATGCACTTGCCGCTCCACTTGCTCGAGAACTGGTACCAGTCCGTGTCGGCACTGGCGGGCGCGGCCGTCAGGCCGAGCACCAGCGCCACCAATGGCAAGGTGAGCAAACCCAGTCGTCTCAGTCGAGACACCTACGTGGTCCTTTCGCCGGGAACAGCGATGGTTCGCTGCCACAGCAGAGGCTTTCAAGCCCGAACGGCGCGGACCATTCGTAGAACTGCGTATGGCCGCCGCGGTCGGCGCACGCGTGGCGGCGGCGGACGCGGGTCGGACCGTACGAAGCGCGTCGACGGCCACGCGTTGTCGCCGTGGACTTCAGGGATGACCTGCTGGCCGTGCCGGCGCAACCCCTGCGGCACTGAGCGATAAACCGGGCGACGTCGACGGCCATCGCCGCGATACTGGCCGGCGTGACAGAGGTCGAGGTTGTCGTCGCCCATCAGGAGCGTGCGACCCTGCGCGTCGGCGACGTGTTCCTCAAGATCGACGCCGATCAGGCGCGCATCGACGTCGAGGTCGAAGCGATGGCCCTGGCGCCGATCCCGACGCCGGAGGTCCTGTGGCGCACGCCGCCCGTGCTGGCGATCGCCGCCGTGCCCGGCACAGCACTCGGCCGCCTCGGCCAGCCGTTGACGGCGTCGCCGGCGGCGTGGGCAGCGGCCGGCGCCGCCATCCGGAAGCTGCACGACGCACCGCTGCCGCCATGGCCCGGCCGCAGCCATGACGAGATCGCCACGGAGCTCGACGTCGAATGCGCCTGGCTCGTGGGAAACGAAGTCCTTCCCACCGACCTGGTCACCCGCAACCAGCGGATCGCCGAGGCCGCGCTCCGCCCGTGGACGCCGGCGTTCATCCACGGCGACCTCCAGCTCTGCCACGTGTTCGTCGCCGACGACGAGGTCACGGGCGTGATCGACTGGTCCGAGGCGGCCCAGGGCGACGCCCTGTTCGACCTCGCCATCCTGACGCTGGGACACGAGGAGCACCTTGGCGACGTCATCGCCGGCTACGGCGGCGACGTCGACCCTGACGTGATCCGCGCGTGGTGGTCGTTGCGCAGCTTGACGGCCATCCGCTGGCTGGTCGAGCACGGCTTCGACCCGTCGGCGCCCGGCTGCGAGGTCGACGTGCTGAAGGCCCAGCGGTAGATCAGGTCCGGGCGAGGTCGAACGACTGCGTCGGGGAACCGGTGCAGGTGGCCAGGGTCAACGGCGCCGCCCCGGTGGCGGCGGTCAGGCACTTCTGGCCGACCTTGCTCACGATGTGCCACGCGCCGGTCGACTCGAAGACCGCCTGCCACTGCTGATTGTCACTGCCGTCGAAGCGGGTCGCCTGAATGCCGTCGGCGGTCCAGCCCAGGGACCGGCCGCCGTTGTCGATCCGCAGATAAGGGCCGTCCAGCCAGCGGAACCGGAACCGCTGCGCCGCCGAGCTGCCGCAGGCGTCCGTCTGAACCGGGGATCCGTCCACACAGAGGCCGCTGCCCTGGTTCACCACTCGCAGCCACGCGTTCGGGTCGATCTGGTCGGTGGGCGCGTCGGTCGGCGTGCCGCCGCCCAACCAGAGCAGGCCGTCGATGATGAACCGGTCCTGCACCGGGTCCGCGAACGTCGACGACAGCGGCGTGTTCGCCGCGTAGTTCATCGCGTTGTGGCCGAAGTTGGCGTACAGCATCTTGTAGCGCTTGTTCGTCCACAGGATCGGGTAGTAGCCGCTGTACCAGGACTGGGCCGGGTCGGTGCCCACCGGGAAGCTCGACCGGTCGACCGACGCCAGCACCTCGATGTCCGGGTTCTTGCTCAGGTCGAACTGCCAGCTGTACCACTCGCTGACCGCCGCGGTCCACGTCGTCGGCAGCCGCCGCGTGGACGGATGACGTGCGTCCGTGTGCAGGACCGCGGTGGTCGGGGACCAGGTGTTGGCGGCGTACCGCCCGGCGCCCATGAACGTGGTGTTGAACCAGGGCCAGGTGATGTCCTCGTCGTTGTAACCCGAGTAGTGGAAGCCGAAGTACGCGCCGCCGTGCTCCACATAGCGCTGGAAGCCCGCCCGCTGGGCGGGATCCGTGGGAATGTCGTCGAGGAACATCACCACGTCGGCCCGGGACTTGGTGATATCGGTCAGCTGTGACCAGTCTTTCGTCTGCTGGTAGCTGAAGCCGTAGCGCTTCGCCGCCTGGGGGAACCAGATCGCCGACTCGTTGTCGAACGCGATGTGCGCGGCGTCCGGGCGTCCGGTGTAGAAGGCCAGCACCGTGAACGGGTGGGGATGCTGCTGCACGACCACTACCCCCGGTAACAGGGCGAGCAGGGCCAGAACGACCCGCACCAGCTTCGACATCGGACTCCCCAGGCTGGGCGGATCGGACAGCAGCATGATCGCGACTCCGCCGCTCGCCCCGCATCGGCCAAACGACTGACCCGATCACTCCGCTCCGTCACCGCACGCCGTCCTTTGTGGATCGGCCGTTCTCTCTGGAGCCTGGCGCCACTCCAGGGCGGTTCGTCCGGACGGAATGTCAGCTGCCCAGGGTGTCCTGCATCAGCGAGCGTTCCGTCAAGGCGACCGTGCGGGCGAGATCGGCGAAGGCGGCCGCCGCGGGCAGCTGGTAGCGGTCGCGGTGCCAGGCGATGGCGACCACCCGCGGGCTCACCCCGGCGATCGGGACGACCCGCAGCCCCGGACGGTGCGGGTCGACCGACAGCCACGAGATGACGGCGGCGCCAACACCTTCGGCGGCGAGGCCGAGGATGGTGCCGTTGTGGTGGGAGCGAAACACGATCTGGTCCCGCAGCGCGGGATCGCCGAGCCGGTTCTCGATCGCGTGCACGTCACGCATCCGGGCGTAGCTGATCAACGGCTGCGTCGCCAGGTCCCGCAGCGACACCGGACCGCCGTCGCGCCCGAGCGGCGAATCGGGCCGGACGGCGACCACGTACGGATCGGCCAGTAGCTCCATCACCGCGAACGGTCCGTCCGGCAACGGCAGCACCACGAACGTGACGTCCAGTTCGCCGCGCTCGACCTGTTGCAGCAGCCAGCCGTCATCCTCGTTCTCGGTCAGCTCGACCCGCACCGCCGGCCACCGCGCGCGGAACTCCCGCAGCACGCGGGGCAGGATCCGCACGCCCACGCTCTGGTAGCAGCCGACCCGCAGCGTGCCGGACGTCCCGCCGGCCAGTGCGTCCAGGTCGGCCGCCGCACTGGTCAGCCGAGCCCGGATCGCCTCGGCGTGCCGCAGCAGCACCTCGCCGGCCGGCGTGAGCCGCACCGGGCGCGGCCCGCCGGGCCGCTCGACCAGCGGCTGGCCTACCAGCCGTTCGAGCCGGGCGATCTGCTGGCTGACCGCGGACTGGGTGTACCCCAGCTCCTCGGCCGCCCGGCTGAACGACGCATGCCGGCCGACCGCGGCCAGCGCCACCAGGTGGCGCAGCTCGACACCGAGCGGATCCAGTCCCACGACCTCACTCTAGAAGCGCTGCTGATGGACACAAGCACAAACCAGATTTGTGCTGATAACGCGGCGTGGCCAGGCTGGGCACACCCGGAGAGAGGATCCCGACCATGGACCACGCCGACGTTGTCGACCTCGGCCGGTACCCGATCCACGAACTCGACAGCGATCGCGGGCGGCCGCTCGTGTTCGACTGCCGGGCCGAACTCGTCGACACCGGCGTCTGCAACCTGCCCGGCTTCGTCACCGACACGGCGGTGGCCGCGATGGTGGCCCTGGCCGAGCGGATCGCCGACAAGGCGTGGGAAACCGACCGCCCGCACACCGTCTACTTCGAACCGGTCGACGAGTCCGTGCCGGCCGATCACCCTCGCGCGCACCGGGTCCGGTCGGCCAAGAACGGCATCGCCTACGACCACATCCCGGCCGACGCCCCGCTGCGTCGGCTCTACGAGTCCGACGACCTGACGGCGTTCATCGCCGCCGTGCTGGACAAGCCGGTCCTGCACCGCAGCGCCGACCCGCTCGACGCCTTGCAGATCACCACGTTCCGGCCCGGCCAGGAACTCGGCTGGCACTTCGACCGCAGCGAGTTCTCCGTCACCGTCATGTGCCAGCAGGCCGACGCGGGCGGCGACTTCGAGTACGTCCCCGGCCTGCGGTCGGCCGACGACGAGAACCACCCGGGCGTGCGGCGGGTGCTGCTCGGCGACCGCACCGGGATCCGAGTTCTGCCGAGCGCGCCGGGGACCCTGGCCTTCTTCCGCGGTGAGCACGCCCTGCACCGGGTCACCCCGGTCCGCGGCGCCACGCCCCGGATCAACTCGGTCCTGACCTACGGCGAACGCCCCGACATGAAACTCAACCAGCTGACCCAGCAACTGTTCTACGGCCGCACGGCCTGAGCTCGGCTGGTTACGTTTTCCCGCCGCGAGCGATCTATTGCTCCGGGACCGCGGGCAGCGGAGCCGGAGCAGAGGCGGTGTGCGTGGCCGACGACCACGAAGAGGACCGGGACGACACCGTAAACAACCAGATCACCGGGCATGTCGAGGGAAACGTCGTCCAAGCCGGTCACATCGGCGTGGTGAACCTCGGGTCCAAGGTGCCGGTGGCGATGGCCGGACTGCCGGGCGAGGTGGGCTTCACGGACCGGGAGGCCGAACGCGCCGCGCTGGCCGCGCTGCTCGATCCGGCGACCCAAGGGCAGCCGACCGTCGCGACGATCACCGGGCTGGCCGGCGTCGGCAAGACGGCGCTGGCGACGCGCGTGGCGCACGAAGCGGTGGCGGCCGGGTGGTTCCCGGGCGGGGTGCTGGTCATCGACCTGCTCGGCTACGGCCCGGACGGCACTGTCTCGGCGAACGCGGCGCTGCTGGCGATGCTGGTCGGGCTGGGGGTCGAACGACCGCCGGCCGGGCAGGCCGAGCGGGCGATCCTTTACCGCTCACTGCTTTCCGACCTGGCCGGCCGGGGACGGCGCGTGCTGGTGCTGGCCGACAACGTCCTGGACGCGGCGCAGGTCGAGGCACTGCGGCCGGGCAGCCCGGCGCATCGGATGCTGACCACCAGCCGGGACAACCTGCCGGTGCCCGGGGCACGCCGGGTCGAGCTGGGCGTGCTGCGGGATGCCGACGCCGTCGGCCTGGTGGCCCAGGCGCTGGAGGCGGCGCTACCCGGCGACACGCGGGTCGCCGACGAGCCGCGGGAAGCCATCAGGCTGGCGCAGCTGTGTGAGGGCCTGCCGCTCGCGTTGCGGATCGCCACCTACTGGCTCACCGACCAACCCGGGCAGCGCATCGGTCGGTTGGCGCGGACCGTCGGCGCGGCCACGAACCGGCTCGATCCGCTCCACTACAACGATTCGATCGCCGTGGGGGCCGCGTTCGACACGTCCTACCGGCAGCTGCCGTCCGCCCTGTCGCGGCTGTTCCGGCTGCTGTCCTTGCATCCCGGCTCGCACATCGGCCCGGGCGCGATCGCGGCGCTCGCCGACGTGCCGGAGCCGGAGGCTCAGCGGCTGGCGGAGAGGCTGTGCCGAGCGCACCTGATCGAGCCGTCGATCGTGCCCGACAACTACCGATTCCACGACCTGGTTCGCTTTCACGCCAGGCAATGCTGCGAGAACGAGGAACGGCCGGCCGACCGCGCGGAGGCGGTCAACCGGCTGCTGGCGTACTACCGGGCGGCGACCGCGGCCGTGGGCACGCATCTCTATTCCCGGACGCCGGCCGAGCAGAGGTCGTGGCTGTTCGCCGGGCGCGGCGACGCGCTGGCGTGGCTGGAGGGCGAACGCCCGAACCTGATTCCCGTGGTGAGCCTGTCGGCCCGCACCGGGCTCGACAACCTGACCAGCGAGGTCGTGGCGGCGCTGCATCCGTTCTTCGAGCTGCGCAACCATCCGGACGAGTGGATCACCCTGGCCAAGTTCGGCCTGGCCGCGGCGTTGCGCCTCGGCGACCGGACGGCCGAGGCGCAGAGCCTCACCGCCCTGGGCCTGGCCCACCAGGAACTCCGGTGGTTCGCCGAGGCACGCGACTTCCACGGGCGGGTGCTGTCCATCTGCCGGCAGACCGGCGACCGGCTCGGGCTGGCCAAGGCCCTGCACAACTTCGGCGCGGTCGGCTACCACCTCGGGCGGTTCGAGGAGGCCGAGGCCGCGTGGGAGGAGTCCCTGGCCATCGCGACGGAGCGGGAGGATCGCTACCTGATCTCCCGGAGCCTGAACAATCTCGCCTTCCTCGCCGCCGAGCAACGCCGGCACGAGGTGGCCGAGGCCCGCTACCGGCAGGCCCTCATCTGCGCGCATGAGCTGGGCGATCCGCAGGCCGAGGGCGGCGTGCTGACCAATCTCGGCGCTGTCCTCCAGCAGACCGGACGGGCGGCCGAGGCCGTCGATTTGCACCGGCAGGCGCTCGAACTGCTGCTCCAGAGCGGGGACCGGCTGCGCGCCGGCCGCGCCCTGCACAACATGGCGTTGGCGTACCAGGATCTCGGGCGGTGGGGTGACGCCCTGACCTGCCATCTGCGGGCGCTGCCGCTGCGCCGGGAGGTCGGGGACCGGCACGGCGAAGGCCTGACCCTGACCCAGCTCGGGCGGATCCACGCTCGGCAGGGGCGGACGGAGGAAGCCCTTGCCGGGCAGCGACAAGCGCTCGCCGCCTTCGTGCAGACCGGTGCCACCACCGAGGCCGACGAGGTCCGTGGACTGATCGACGAGCTGAGCTAGCCTGGGCGCCATGCCCAGGACCGACGCCGCATCTCGGGTCATCGCCGCCACGCCGGACCGCGTGTACGCCGCCTTCGTCGACCCGGAGGCGCTGGCGGTCTGGCTGCCGCCGGAAGGGATGAGCGGCCGGTTCGAGCGGTTCGACGCGCGGCCGGGTGGGTCGTATCGGCTGACCCTGACCTACGCGGACGCGTCGCGGGCGCCGGGCAAGGCGACGGCCGACTCCGATGTCGTGGAGGCGCGTTTCGTCGACATCGTGCCCGGAGTACGGGTGGTGCAGGCGGTCGACTTCGTCTCCGACGACCCCGCCTACGCCGGCACGATGATCATGACTTGGGAGGTCGCCGCCGACGGCGACGGCACGAAGGTGGAGATCCGCGCCGACGACGTGCCGGACGGCATCTCCGCGGCGGACCACGCCGTCGGCCTGGCGTCCTCGCTGGCCAACCTGGCCGCATACGTCATAAGGGAAGCGCCTGCTCCAGAGTGATGACCACGTCCAGCTGAGCGTGCAGGCCGGTGGTCATGATCGGGACCCGGGTCGCCCGCGAGCCGGCGACCACCAGCAGGCGGGTGTTCAGGCGCCGGTGCTCGTTGTGGGCCTCGATGAGCACCGACAGGCCGGGCGAGGCCATGTAGGTGACGCCGCTGAGGTCGACGACCAGCCGCTCGGTGGTGTCACGGCGCGCCGCCGCCAGATGCTCGCGGAACAGGGGAGCGGTGTCGGTGTCGATCTCTCCGATGACCTGGAGGACCGTGCTCTGCCCAACGGTCTCCCGGCGGAAGTCGAGAACTTCGGGAGATCTTTCGGGCGTCTCAGAGGTCATAGTCGACAGATATAGCCACAAACGCCCGCGGCGAAACTCAGCCGTACGGATCGGTGACGGCCCGCAGCGCGGCGAGGGTCTCCTTGAGCTCAAGCATGCGGGCCCGGCCGAGGGCGGTTTCCCACGCCGCCTCGATCTCGCGGATCACCGGGATGCCGATCTCCACCAGGCTTTCTCCCTTGGCCGTCACGGTGACCAGGCGGGCGCGGGCGTCGTCGGGGTCCGGGACGCGTCGCACGTAGCCGGCGGCCTCCAGCTGGTCGACGATCGAGCCGACGGTCTGCTTGCTGAGCTGGGAGGCCTGGGCCAGTTCGCTCAGGCGCGAGCCCTCCGGGTTGATCCGCTGGAACACGCGGGCCTGGTTGAGCGGAAGGTCGTGTCCGTGCGCCTTCAACTCGGCCAGCACGGCCGACTCCAGGTGGCGGTAGGGGATGAACAGCAGCAGCCCCAGGTTCAGCGGCTCGTCGTCGGGCGTCATGGGCCCACCATTGCAGAAGTCCGAACTCCGGACTACTCTTGGTCCGAAGTTCGGACTAATGGGCGAGGTGCCGCGTGCGGGAAGACGAGTACTGGACGGCGGTCCGCACCCTGCGGCTGGCCGTCGCCGACCTGCTGGACACGCTGAGTCCGGCCGAATGGGAGACGCCGTCCCTGTGTGAGGGGTGGCGCGTCCGAGAGGTCGCCGGCCACCTGTCGCTCGTGCCGACGATCACCACATGGGAGCTGATCGCGGCGGGGCCGCGCGCCGGCTTCAACCCGAACCGCATCAACACCGTGCTGGCCACCAGGTACGGCTCGCGCGGCGCGGCCCAGATCGTCACGAGCATCCGTGACCACGCGGCCGACCGACGCACGGCGAAGGCCCTGGACACCAGGAACTCGCTGTTCGACATCATCGTGCACAGCCAGGACATCGCGAGGCCGCTGAAGCGCGAATTCCCCGTGCCGGCCGAGTTCAGCCACGCCGGCCTGGAGCGCGTCTGGGCCATGGGCTGGCCGTTCCACGCGCGTCGCCGCCTGGCCGGCGTCACCCTCACGGCCACCGACACCGACTGGACCGTCGGAACCGGCCCGGAGGTCGCCGGCCCGGCGCTCGCCCTTCTGCTGCTGTCCACCGGACGCCTGGCGGCGGCGCTCGACGCCCTGCACGGATCGGGGCTGTCCGTTCTGGCGCAGTGACAGGTGAAGCGGCCGGGGCCGCCTCACCCTGGTGCGTCAGCTACAGCGAGCCACCGTCACGTGCGAGTCGATGTCACCGGCCAGCCAACCGCTGTCGGTGAGCGCGGACGGCCACCCGGTGGCGCCGAAGCCCTGCTCGGACGGCAGTGGGGCGACCACCTTTCCGTTGCGCAGCAACCGCTGGATCGCGCCGTCGGGCACGCCGTGGAAGCCGGACACGAGGCCGGCGGCGTTCATCGACTCGGCGTAGTGCTGGGCCAGACGCCACTGGGGGCGGCCCGTCAGGTCGTAGACGACGGCGGAGTCGTTGCTGAACCCCTTCTCGGTGGCGATCACGCGGCCGTTGCGGATGCCCACGGGATCCACCCAGGCGTCCGCTTCGGCGGCCGGCAGGGCGGTGGCCCTGCCGGCCGCGTTCCAGATGTAGCCGGCGAGCTTGTCGCCCTGCGCGACGATGCCGACGACATTGCGCGCGTTGTCGATGCCCGTGGCCTCGTCGTTGTCGCCGGCCGCCCTGGGCAGGAGGGTGTACGTGCCCGGCTTGTCGGCCGGCCACACGATGATGCTGGTGTTGTCGACCGTGCCGACGATGTCGCCGCCGGCATTGATGTCCACGGCCTCGGCGTAGCTCGTGCCGGCCGGAACGGGCAGGTCCTGGTAGGCGCCGTTGACGTAGCGCACCGCGTGGGCGCCGGTGCTGTCGCGGTAGTAGCCGGCGGCCACCCCGGCCGCGTTCAGACCCATGATTCTGGTGGGTGAACCGTGGGCGGAACCGAGCAGGCGTGGCGGCGAGTTGCCGTCGATGTTCCACACCGCCGGGCTTTCCGTGATGCCGCTGTCGTTGGTCGCCATGCCGAACACGTGGGACCCGTGGTCGGTGCCGTAGCTGAGCGACTGGGCGAAGCCGGGTGCGGGCGGCAGCGTCCGAACGGTCCACGAGCAGGTGGACCGGTCGGGTGCGGCCTGGGCGGTCGTCGCGCTCAGGCCGGCGAGCATCGTGACCGCCACTGCGCCGACCACGTAATGCTTTGCGCGGTAAGGCATCCGATCTCCTTCTCGGTGGGTGCTTGCACCGGGATGACGATCATGTGCCGCGGCCGGTTGTCGGCTTCCCCGTGACCTTCGCGTTGTGCCTGGCAGTCGAGTTGGCCGATCCATGGTGGACGGTCACGGGAAAGCCTTGGCCGCGGGGGAGATCCGGTCGACGGCCCAGACGAGCAGGGCCAGCCCGCTGAAGCCGGCGCCGAGCACGCAGACCGCGGCCCAGCCCCAGGCGCTGTAGGTGAAGGTCGCCGCGACCGCGCCGCCGCCGAAGCCGATCGAGTAGTAGACCATGTTGCTGCCGATGAGCCGGCTGCTGGCGTTCGGGTCGAGGCCGACGATCAGGTGCTGGTTGGTCACGTGGATGGCCTGGCCCGCGAAGTCGATGACGACGATGCCGACCAACAGCGGGATCAGGGTCTGAGGCAACCATGCGATCGGCAGCCACGACACCGTGAACAGGACCAGCGTGACCCCGCTGACCAGCTGCGCCCGGCCGCGATCGGCCAGCGCCCCGGCCCGTGCCGCGCCGAACGCGCCGGCGGCCCCGACCAGACCGAACAGGCCCACGGTGGACGTCGACATGTGCCACGGAGGCCCGCTCAGCGGCAGCGCCATGGAGCCCCACAGGGCGCCGAATCCCGCGAACATGAACAACGTGATCAGGCTGCGGACGCGAAACACCCGCTCCCGCACCGTCAACGTGAACACCGACGTGACCAGGCGTCGGTAGGAGACCTGAGGCCGGTCCGGGCGTTCCGGCGGGAGCTTCAGGCCGAGGACCAGGGCGACGCCCAGCATCAGCCCCGCCGACACGACGAACACCGAACGCCAGCCGAGCGCGTCGGACAGCAGACCGGCGATCGTCCGGGCGAGCAGGATGCCGATCACGACACCGCTGGTCACAATGCCGAGCACCCGGCCGCGCGACTCGGGGCTGCTCAGCACGGCCGAATAGGCGATGATCACCTGCTGCACCACGGTCGCCAGCCCGACGACGCCGCTGGCGATGAAGAAGGTCACGGCCGTCGGGGCGGCGGCGGTGGCCAGCAGCGCGGCCGCCGTGATGACGGATCCGATCGGTATGAGCATCCGTCGGTTGACGAGATCGCCCAGCGGCACGATCAGGATCAGCCCGAGGAAGTATCCGACCTGCGTGACCGTGGTGACCAGGCCGAGGTCGGCCTGCGCGACGCCGAGGTCGTGGCCGATCTCCGCCAGCAACGGCTGGGCGTAGTAGATGTTGGCGACCGCGATGCCGCAGGCGACGGCCAGCAGCACGGCGAACCTCGTGCTGATCCCGGCCGGTTGCTGCCGGACGTCGAGCGAACTCATGACTCTCCCCGAGAAGGACGGCGTGCTGGGAACGAGGTCAACGCTAGGTCGCGAGTGGATCGAGGGTATGGTCCATTTTCATGCCGGGAGCGCGGGCCAATTCGCCGGAAGAGCCGAGCACGCTCGGGGTCGATCTCCACCTCGATCACCTGGGCCTTCGCGGCCAGCACGGGCTGCGCTCGTCCCTCATGGACGCGCTGCGCGAGGCCGTGCGGTCGGGCCGCCTCGCGCCCGGCGTGCAGCTGCCTTCGTCACGGGCGCTGGCCGCCGACCTGTCGATCGCCCGCAACACCGTCGCGGAGGCCTACGCCGAACTCGTCGCCGAGGGATGGCTCACCGCCAAGCAGGGCTCGGGCACCCGCGTCGCTCGGCGGGCCGAACCGCGGAAGCCGGCCGGCGGGCCCGAGCGTGTCGTGCTCGCCCGTCCGACGCCGATCCGTCCGCCCGAGGCCAGGTACAGCCTGCTGCCCGGCAACCCCGACCTGGCGAGTTTTCCCCGGGCGCAATGGCTTTCGGCCGCCCGGCGTGCGCTGACGGCGGCCCCGAACGATGCCCTCGGCTACGGCGATCCGCGCGGTCGCATCGAGCTGCGCACGGCCCTGGCCGACTACCTCGCCCGCGCTCGGGGCGTGCACGCGACGCCCGACCGGATCCTGATCTGCGCCGGCTTCGTCCATGGCCTGCGGCTGATCAGCGCGGTGTTGAGGGGCCGTCGCGTTCGGTCCGTCGCCGTCGAGTCCTACGGCGTTCCGCAGTACTACGACCTGTTGACCGACGGCGGCCTGCATACTCCCGCGTTGCCGCTCGATGAGGACGGCACCCGCACCGAGGAGCTCGCTGACCTCGGCGTCGGCGCCGTGCTGCTCACGCCGGCCCACCAGTACCCGACCGGGGGCGCGCTGCGGCCGGATCGTCGGGCCGCGGTCGTCGACTGGGCGCGGTCGACCGGCGGTCTGGTGCTGGAGGACGACTACGACGGCGAATTCCGGTACGACCGGCAGCCCGTCGGCGCCCTCCAGGGACTCGACCCCGAGCAGGTCGTGTACTTCGGCACCGCGAGCAAGTCGCTGGCGCCGGGCCTGCGCACCGGGTGGATGGTGCTGCCGCGGTCGCTCGTGCAGGAGGTCGTGGCCGCGAAGGGGCACGTCGACTGGGCGCCGGGCTCCTTCGATCAGCTGACGCTGGCCGAGTTCATCACGTCCGGCGACTACGACCGGCACGTCCGGGCCATGCGCCTGCGCTACCGCCGTCGCCGCGACCAGTTGGTCGAGGCCGTCGCCTCGCAGGCGCCCGGCATCCGCGTGTCGGGCATCGCCGCCGGGCTCCATGCCGTGCTCGACCTTCCGCCCGGCACCGAGCGCTCCGTGATCGGCGCCGCCGCCAAGCTGGGGCTGGCCCTCGATGGCTTGGGGGACTTCACTCATCCCTCGGTGGATGCGGCGGGTTCTGATGGCCTCGTCGTCGGCTACGCCACCCCGTCGGACAGCGCTTGGTCCGGCGCCCTGGCCACGTTGTGCCAGGTGCTGCCGCGCTGATTGGCCCAAGCTCGTGGCCGAGAATTGGGCCAAGCTCATGGGACGTTGTCGCCCTAGCGTGGAGGGCATGACAACGCACCTTCCCGAGCACAGCCAGCGTCTGGACTGGATGAAGCTCGCCCCCGACGTGTTCAAGGCGCTGCTCCGCCTGGACACCGCCGCGAAGAAGAACCTCGACCCCGGTCTGGTGAACCTCGTCAAGATCCGGGCCTCGCAGCTCAACCACTGCGCCTTCTGCCTGGACATGCACAGCAAGGACGCCATCGCCGAGGGCGAGACCGTCGAGCGGATCGTGCAGCTCGGCGCGTGGACGGAGTCGCGGCACTTCTACACCGCAAGGGAAATCGCCGCGATCGAGCTCACCGAAGCCGTCACCGTGCTGACCGACGGCTTCGTGCCCGACGCCGTCTACGCCGCCGCAGCCGAGCAGTTCGACGAGACCGAGCTCGCCCACCTCCTCGCCACCATCACCGCCATCAACGCCTTCAACCGCTTCGGCGTCAGCACGCGCATGGTCCCCGGCCACTACACCCCGGGCGCCTGACGCGATGAACTTCAAGGTCAAGATCGGCCTGGCTGCGCTGGTGGCGTTCGGGAGCGTGGTGGCGTGCGGCGGTTCGCCGGCTTCCCCCAACGGCACGCAGACCAAGGCCGGCGCGGTCACACGCCTGATCACGCAGAGCCTGCCCGATGTCGAAGGAAAGGAGGGCATGGTCGAGATCGTCGACTTCGCGCCCGGCGAGGCCTCGCAGGTGCACCGCCACAACTGCGACCTGTTCGTCTACGTGCTGTCGGGAACCGTGGAGACCCAACTGAAGGGCGGACGGCTCCAGACCGTCCACACGGGAGGGACGTTCTCCGAGTCGCCGACCGACATCCACGTCGTGAGCCGCAACGCCAGCGCTTCCGAGCCGGCCAAGCTGGCCGTGTTCTACGTCAAGGCGAAGGGGACTCCTCCCACCGAGATCCTCCCTGACGGGGCCAAGTAGCGGCCGTTGTCAGACGGGCTGGGTATTGTCGCGGCGTGACCGACTTCGGGCAGATCCAGCGGCGTGAACTCGGCGCGCTCGCCGAAGACCTGGGCGGGCTCGACCCGCAGCAGTGGCGGGCGACGACGTTGTGCGCCGACTGGGACGTCGAGGAAGTCGTCGCCCACCTCGGCGCGGCGACCAGGTTCACCCTGGTGACCTGGTTGCGGAGCATGCTCGGGGCGCGGTTCGACGCGGATGTCCACAATCGACGGCGCCTGGCGGAGTTCCGGGGCTCCACTCCACAGGAGACGCTCGAACGGTTCCGGCGGATCGGGACCATCAGGCTGCCGACGAAGTCTTCCCCGTTCGGGCTGAGCGAGGTCGTCGTGCACGCCGAGGACATCCGCCGGCCGCTCGGGCTCCGGCACGCCTACGATCCCGTCGGCCTGCTGGAGGTGGCACGTTTCCTCGCCGGCCGGGACTTCGCCGTCAAGAGCAAGACCCTGGTCAAGGGCCTGGCCCTGCGGGCCACCGATGCCGACTTCCGGACCGGCACCGGCCCGGAGGTCGAAGGTCCGTTGCTGTCGTTGGTGATGGTGATGGCCCACCGACCGGCGTTCCTGGCCGATCTCGGCGGTGACGGGGCGCCCGAGCTGTCCCGACGGCTGGCTCCCTGAGGGCCGGGGACCGTGTTCGCCCTGACGCTGGTCCTGCTGGCCGGCCTGGCCGGTCCGCTGCTGGCGACCCCCACTCGGTGGCGGCTGCCGATCGTGGTCGGCGAGATCCTGCTGGGGGTGCTCATCGGGCGCACCGGCGTCGGATGGGTGCACCCCGAGGACCCGGTGCTGACCTTCCTGGCCAGCCTCGGCTTCGCCCTGGTGATGCTCATCGCCGGCAGCCACGTGCCGCTGCGCAACCCCGCGATGCGGGCAGGCCTGCGCCGGGGTGCGCTGCTCGCGGGCCTGGTCGGGGTGCTGGCCGTGCCGGCCGGGTTGGGCATCGCTGCCCTGGTCGGCACCGGCCACGGCCTCGTCTACGCGGTGCTGCTGGCCTCCAGCTCGGCGGCGCTGGTGATGCCGGTGCTCGACGAGCACGAGCCGAGCACCCCGGCGGCGCTGGCCACCATCGTGCACGTCGCGATCGCCGACACCGTCTGCATCATCGTGCTGCCGCTGGCCGAGGAACCCGCTCGCGCCGGGCCCGCCGCCCTCGGCGTGCTGGCGGTGATCGCGGCCGGCGCCCTCTGGTACGTGGGGATGCGGCGGCTGGGCGTGCTCGGCGTGCGCTCCCGGCTGCACCGCTTGAGCAAGGCCCGCGACTTCGGGCTGGAACTGCGGATCGAGCTGATCGGCCTGTTCGGGCTGGCCGGCCTGGCCCAGCTGCTGGGCGTGTCGGTCATGCTGGCCGGCTTCGTCAGCGGCCTGGCCCTGGCCGCCCAGGGCGAGCCGAGGCGGCTGGCCCGGCAGCTGTTCGCGGTGGCCGACGGGTTCCTGGGGCCGGTGTTCTTCGTGTGGCTGGGCGCGTCGCTGGACCTGCGTGAACTCGGCGACCGACCGCTGATGCTGGCTCTGGCCGGGTTGTTGGTGCTGGGCACGGTGGCCGTGCACGCCGCCGCTCGGCTGGCCGGCCAGCCGCTGCCGCTGGCGGTGCTGGCCGGCGCCCAGCTCGGCGTGCCCGTCTCCGCCGTGACGATCGGCACCGACCAACACCTGCTGGCCCCCGGCGAGGCCGGGGCGATCCTGGCCGCCGCCCTGATCAGCGTCGGCGTCACGGCCCTGGCCGCATTCCGGCTCAGAGCCGCTACGCGAACTACGTAGCTGCCATGTCGTGAGTGCGGCGGTTCACGACGACACCGACGGCCGTGAGCGCGAGGCCGATGACGCCGAAGGCGACACCGGCCGCCGCCGGGGCGCGGTAGCCCAGGCCCGCCCCGATCACCACGCTGCCTACCGCCGCGCCCAGGCTGTTGGCCACGTTCGTGGCCGACTGGTTCAGGGCGGCGCCCATCAACTGCGCGCCCGGGGCCGCCGCGATGAGCCGTGCCTGTAGCGCCGGGGCCAAGAACAAAGTGGTTGCGCCGACCAGGAAAGCGCCGACGAACAAGCCCACAGGCTGACTGCCGGCCAGCCAGACGAACGCCGTCGCGAAGATCATGCCCGTGAAGCCGAGCAGCATGGCGCGCTGCGGCTGTCGGTCGGCGTACCAGCCGCCGACCACGTTGCCCGCCGTCATGCCCAGACCGACGGCGACCAGCACCCACGCGACCGCGGTTTGCGGCAGTCCGGTCACCGTCGTGGTCATCGGGGCGATGTAGCTGGTCGCGGCGAAGAATCCGGAGAATCCGAGCGCGGCGGTCACGGCGACCAGCCACACCTGCGGCCTTCCAAGCGCGTGTAGCTCCGCGGCCGGCGACCCGCCCGCGGTCGACGCCTTCGACGCCGTGGCGGCCACCGCGATCAGCGCCAGCACAAACACCCCGGCGATCACCACGTAGGCCACGCGCCAGCCCGCGTTCTGCCCGAGCAGGGTGATCAGCGGCACGCCCGCGACATTGGCCACGGTCAGTCCACTCAGGACGATCGCGAATCCCCGGCCTTCGGTGCCCGGCCCCATCATCGACGCCGCGAGCAGCCCGGCCGCGCCGAAGTACGCGCCGTGCGGCAGGCCGGCCACGAACCTGGCCACCAGCACCAGTTCGAACGTCGGCGCCACCGCCGAGCCGATCGTGCCGAGCACGAACAGCACCAGCAGTCCGATCACCAGCCGGTTGCGGCGCACCCTCGCCGTGACCACGGCGATCAGCGGGGCCCCGACCACCACGCCCAGCGCGTAGGCCGTGATCATCCAGCCCGCGTGGGCCACCGCCCGGGACGGCTCCTGGGTGTACTCCGCCCCGAGCACGTCCTGGGCGATCTGGGGCAGCAATCCCGCCGGCACGAACTCCGTCAGTCCGATCCCGACCGAGCCGAGCGCCAACGCGAGCAACGCCGGCCAGCGGCGGGGAGCATCCACTCCGGCCACTCTAGCCGCTCGTTGACTAAACGGAGAGCTCTCCGCTAACGTTGATGGCGTCCACGGTGGACACGAACGGAGAGCGATCATGGCTGAAGTCCTGGTGACCGGCGGTTCCGGCTACATCGGCAGCTGGTGCGTGCTCGACCTGCTGGCCGCGGGGCACTCGGTGCGCACCACCGTCCGCGACCTCGCGAAAGAGCCCGCGCTGCGCGCGATGCTGGCGCGCGGCGGGGCCGAGGGCCCGGTTCGTGTGCTGCCGGCCGACCTCCAGAGCGACGCCGGCTGGCGCGAGGCCGTCGACGGCTGCGACTACGTCCTGCATGTGGCGTCGCCCACCCTCACCAGCGTGCCGCGGCACGAAGACGAGATGATCGTGCCGGCCCGTGACGGCGTCCTCCGCGTGCTGCGGGCCGCCCGCGACAGCGGCGTTCGGCGCGTCGTGCTGACCTCGGCCATCGGCGCCGTCGCCTACGGCCATCCCGATCGCTCCACACCGTTCACCGAGGACGACTGGACCGACGTCGACGCCGGCATCCCGCCGTACCAGAAGTCCAAGACCCTGGCCGAACGCGCCGCCTGGGCCTTCATCGCCAGCGAGGGCAACGGTCTCGAGCTGGCCGCCGTCAACCCCGTCGGCGTGCTCGGTCCCGTGCTCGGCTCCGACTACTCGCCGTCCCTCGGTCTCATCAGGCGCATGCTCGACGGCGAGGTGCCCGCCAGCCTGAAGTTCGCCTCCGGCTACGTCGACGTTCGCGACGTAGCCGACCTTCACCTGCGCGCCATGACCGACCCGGCCGCCGTGGGGGAGCGGTTCATCGCCCAGTCCGGGCCCAGCCTGTGGATGCGGGACATAGCCCGGATCCTTCGGGAAAGGTTGGGGGAGCGGGCGAGCAAGGTCCCCACCCGCGAGCTCCCCAGCTGGCTCGCGCGCACCGTGGCCCGGGTCAGTCCCGAACTGCGGCTCATCGTTCCCCAGCTGGGCAAGAACTTCGACGCCACCTCCGCCAAGGCCCGGCGTCTCCTCGGCTGGCAGCCCCGGCCCATCGAGCAGACCATCGTCGAGACCGCCGAGAGCCTGCTCGCCCTGGGCGTCCCCGCCTAGCTCGGGCCGTACGATGACGGCCATGCCCCAGCGCAGCGACGCCCAGGCCAACCGTGCCCGGATCCTCGAGGTCGCCCGCGATCTGCTGACCTCCGACGGCGACGCATCGCTCAACTCCATAGCCAAGGCCTCCGGCGTCGGTCCCGGCACGCTCTACCGGCACTTTCCCACCCGCGAGGCCCTGGTCCTCGCCGTCTACCGCGCCGAGGTCCAGCGCCTCGTCGACTGGGCCCCCGAGCTGGTGGCCACCGAGCCCCCGCTCACCGCCCTCCGCCGCTGGTTCGAGCGCCTCGCCTCCCAGATCCGCCTCAAGCACGGCCTCGGCGACGCCCTGAGCGCCGCCGCCAAGGACTCCGTCACCAGCGAGACCTACGCTCCGGTCATCGGCGCCATCTCCCTCATCCTCCAGGCCGGTGAGGCCGACTCCACCATCCGCCCCTCCCTCGACCCCGACGACGTCCTCATGCTCATGAGCTCGGTCTGGCGCACCCCCCTCACCCCCGCCGGGCAGCGCCAGTCCTCCCGCCTCCTCGACCTGGTCCTGGACAGCCTCCGCTCCTGACCCCGCGGCGAGGCGGATGATGGACCGGCTGCACGGGCAACCTTCGGTGGTCTTTCCGCCGGCCCGAGGCCCACGGCTGAACAGGGTCATCGCCTGCCCCGTGTGAAGCGGCACAGCCCATGCACGCGAGGAGGAGGTCACCGTGAACCCGGGCAGATTCCGGTCGCTCGACCTGCTTCGCGCCGTCGCGGTGTGTCTGGTGGTGTACTGCCACCTGGTCGGCATCTGGCTGCACCAGCACGACATCCACTCGGTCACGGCCGCCGTGTTCGAGGGGTTCGCCGTCGATCCGCTGGCCGTCGCGCTCAACGTCGGCAACCTCGGCGTCGTGATCTTCTTCCTGGTGAGCGGCTTCATCGTGACGCACACCGGTTTCGCCGAAAGTCCACGGCAGTACGCGATCAAGCGCCTGCTGCGGATCTACCCGATGCTGACGGCCGCGGTCCTGGTGTCCGCGGCGCTGTTCACCGTCGGCCTGCAGCCGTTGTCCACCGGGGACGGCACGTCGGTCGACCCGATGAGCCTGCTGACCAACATGTCGCTGGCCAACTACCTCATGACGCCACGGGTCGTGCTGGTCGACGTCGGCTGGACGCTGATCATCGAGGTGTTGTTCTACACACTGCTGTTCGTGGCCCTTCCGTTGCTGCGTCGGGCGACTTCATCGGCCATCCTCGGCGAGCTCGGCGCCGTCGCCGCAGTGCTGGCATCGGCGCACCTGGGCGGACCGTCCTACGCCCTGCTCGCCGTCGACGTCGGCTACCTGCCCGCGCTCCTGCTCGGCCAGGTCGTCTGGGCGGTGCGCAGTCGCCGCATTCCCCTGTGGGCGGGATCGGTGCTCGGCGTCGTCGCCGTCTCGGAGTACGTCTGGGCCGGGCTGCCCGGAATGGGGCGCCAACCCACCGTCTACCACTACAACCTGACCCTCGCGCTCGGCTTCGCGGTGTTCCTGGCCGCGTTGCTCGCCGAATCGAAGCTGCGCCCCATCGCCTTGATCGGATACGTGGCCGACCGCAGCTATTCCCTGTACCTACTGCACGGTCTGCTCGCTGTCGCGCTCATGAACGTGCTGTACCCGGTGATCGGCTACCCGAGCGCGCTGGTCGTCGGCCTCGCCGCCACCGTGTCGGCCGCGCACGCGAGCCACCGCTGGGTCGAGCGTCCAGCGATGCGCCTCGCGCGCCGGATGACCAGCACAAAACGGCGAGCTCAGGCCCGCGGCTCCTCATCGAGCGTGCCGACCTCGTCCGGAGCGGGCATGTGACGGATGCTGTCGCTGCCCTTGTGGTCATGGGCCCGGCTGTATCGCGTGTCCAGAACCTTGCCCAGCTTGTGCGCCGCCCCGGAGTACGCGTCGTCCACCGTGGCCGCGTGGTGGGTGACCGCGACCGGTTGCTTACCACCGGGCCGCGCCTCGATCACGCACTTCATGTCCTCCGGCTTGCCGCCGCTGTCCTCGCTGAGGTGCACCTCCACCCGGGTCAACCACCCATCGAACCGGGACAGGCTGCCCTCCAGATCGGTGGTCACGAAGGCGGCCAGTCGCTCGCCACCGTGGATGTTGTGGTCGGTGTTGACCTGGATCTGCATGAGCACCCTCCGAAGCGGGACAGTGATGAGCTCGGTCTATACCACGGGGGCGGCCGGCTCAAACTCGCCGCGCTCACCGGCCTCGATCGGTGATCAGCTCGCGACGAAGCGGCGGTTCTGGAGCGTGACCAGGCGTTCCATGTAGGCGACGCCGCGGTCGCCGACGGTGAAGGCGGCGTCGGCCCAGTCCTCGGTGATGTCCATCAGCTCGGCGCGGGTGATGGCCAGGACGCGATTGCGGGTGCGCACCAGCGCCTTGACGCTGTTGAGGCGGGGCCGGAACCGGTCGAGGAGCGCGAGGGTGGCGCGGTGGCCGTCGCCCGGCTCGGCGACGGTGTCGACGAGGCCCCGGTCGGCGTGCCACCGCACGGGCCGACGCGCGCCGTGCACCAGCAGCTGTTCGGCCGCGGAGATGCCGGCGCGCCGGGCGATCAGGGAATACGCCCCCATGCCGGCGAAGTGGTTGAACCGCATCTCCGGGAACGCCATCGTGACGCCGTCCTCGGCGACCAGGAAGTTGTGCGCCAGCGCGCACTCGTATCCGCCGCCGAGCGCGTCGCCGTCGACCAGGGCCACGGTCAGGGCCCCGATGCCGAACCCGGTCATCAGCTCCCAGACCACGTCCACGGCCGCCCGGGCGTACGCGCGCAGCACCGCGTGATCGCCGTCCTTGATGGCCCGGGCGAACAGCGGCAGGTCGCCGCCCGCGTTGAACATGCCGGGGCAGGACGACGCCGTCACCCAGAAGTCCACGTCGAGGCCCGAGTCCCGGACCAGCCGCCCCAGCCGCAGGATCTCGTCCAGCAGGCCGGGGTTGAAGGTCGGTCGCGGATGCGCCCGCATCACCATCCACAGCGCCGCGCGCTCCTTGTCGAACCGGACCTCCAGCTGGGTGAAGTCGTTCGTGCCGGGCAGCGCGGGCATGTCGGCCAGGTCGTCGGTGTTCAGGGACTTCTCCTTCCGGCGGATGGCGTCCGTCTCATCGCGGGCGATCTCGACGGAGTTACGACACGGAAGGATGAACCCGATCGGCGGAAACCCTGGCCGCGGCGGAGAACGAGGTCCGTACCGGCTTCTAACGCTTCCAGGCGTGCCGTATCGCCATGTACGCGATGACGCCGCAGCCCACGCCGACGAACAGCAGCGCGTACATGACCGCGAGGAACGAGTCGCTCGGCTCCTGACCGGCGACGCTGGCAGCTTGGACGAGGAGGGCATTCATGCCGCCTGGGTGCCCGTCGGGGCGCGCGTTACACGCGGCAAAGGGACTAACGCGGCCGCCGTCGGGCGCGATCTACTACAGTGATGTAGTAGTTATGTCCCGAACGAAGGCGAGGACAATGTCCGCACCGAGCTACCTGGAGATGGCCGTCGTCGGCCTGCTCCAGGGCGTCAGCGAGCTCTTCCCGGTCTCCAGCCTGGGCCACTCCGTGCTGCTGCCGGCCCTGATCGGCGGCCACTGGGCCACCGACCTGGACATGTCCACGCCGGGCTCGGCCTACCTCGACACGCTGGTCGCCATGCACGTGGCCACCGCCGCGGCGCTGGTGATCTCTTCTGGCGCGACTGGGTCCGCATCGTCGGCGGACTGCTGACCTCCGTTCGCGACCGACGGATCGCCACCCCCGACCAACGCCTGGCCTGGCTGCTCATCGCCGGCACCGTCCCGGTCGGCATCGGCGGCCTGGTGCTGGACAAATTCATGCGCGAGCACCTGGGCAAACCAGTGCCGGCGGCGGCGTTCCTCCTGCTCAACGGCGTCATCCTGTTCGCCGTCGAACGGCTCTACCGTCGCCAGCGCCGCGCGGCGCGAGACCCGGAGGCGACGATGGTCATGTCCGCGGCGCCGACCGAGGCGATGGCCACTGTGCCCAGCGAGGTCGCGAGCGACGTCCGCCTGTCGAAGCTCGGCGTGTGGGAAGCGGTGGGCATCGGCGCCAGCCAGATCCTGGCCCTGTTGCCCGGGATCAGCCGCTCCGGCGCCACCATCGCCGGCGGCCTGCTGCGTGGGCTCCGCCACGACGACGCCGCCCGCTTCGCGTTCCTGCTGGCCACGCCGGCCATCGCCGGCGCCGGCCTGCTCAAGCTGCCCGAGCTGGCCCGCCCCGAGATGCACGACGCGATCGGCCCCACGATCGTCGGCAGCGTCATCGCCGGCGTCGCCGCCTACCTCTCGGTGCGATTCCTCGTGCGCTACTTCGAAACCCGCACCCTCACGCCGTTCGCGATCTACTGCGTGCTCGCCGGCCTGGGCTGCCTCGGCTACTTCGCGCTCGTCCAGCCCTGACGTCGGCGGGCCCGCCCCAGTTCGAGGCCGGCGGCGAGCAGGGACACGATGACGACCTGCCACCGTGCTGGAGCCAGGCGGCGACCGCGAAACAGCACGCGCCGGCGGCCGCGAGCGCGATGGCCAGCCAGGTCAAGGAGCGATCCTCCCGTTAGCTACTACAGTGGAGTAGGAGGTGGATCCATGCCGCGTCGAACCAAGGGCAGCCTGGAGCGAGAGGTGCGCACCGTGCTGACAGCCGCGTCGCAACCGCTGACTCCGGGGCAGGTGCGGGACGCCCTCGGCGGCGACCTGGCGTACACCACGGTGTTGACCGTGCTGTCACGGCTTTTCGAGAAGGGCGAGGTCGCTCGCGAGACGCTCGGCCGCGGCTACGCCTACACCGCGCCGTATGACGCGGCCGAGCTGGCGGCCCGCCGGATGGCGCTGATGCTCGACGACGAAGCCGATCGGGAAGCGGTGCTGACCCGGTTTGTCCACGGCCTTCAGCCCGACGACGAGCAGTTGCTGCGCGGGTTGCTGAGCCAATGACCACGTCTGTCGTGGCCGCGCTCGCGGCGATGCTGCTGTTCGTGGCCGTCGGCCCGAGGCTGGGCGACCGGCTGCCACCGGCGGCGGCCACCGTCGTGCTGACCGTGGGCAGTGTGATCGTCGCGGGGTCGACCGGGCTCGTCCTCGCGGTGCTCGCGCTGACCTGGCTCGGGCAGGTGCCGCTGATCGCCTCCATGGCCGACTGGTCGGCGGCCGAGTTGGACGCCTCCAGCCCGATACCCGAGTTCATCGCCGTCGGTGGGTTGGCGCTGCTTCTGGCGGCCGGCCTGCGGCTGCTGATCCGAGCGGTCAGACGTGGACGCGCGCTCATCGAGGTGCGGCGTGCTCATCGAGGGGCGCCGGCCCTGGTGATCGTGGTGGACAGCGATCGCCCTGACGCCTTCGCGACGCCTTCGCCGGGCGGCCGGATCGTCGTCACCTCGGCGTTGACCGAGGCGCTGTCTCCGGCCGAGCGGCGGGTGGTGGTTGCCCATGAGCGGGCGCACCTGCGGCTCGGGCACACGTGGTGGCTGCTGCTGGCCGATCTCGCCGAGGCGGTCAACCCCTTGCTTCGTCCGACCACTGGCGTCGTGCGGCACGCTGTCGAGCGCTGGGCCGACGAACACGCCGCGCGTGAGGTCGGGAATCGCGAACTTGTCGCGCGGACGATCGCCCGCGTCGCTCTGCTCCGCCACGACGCCGGCAACCCCGCGGTGGTCCCGGCCGCCACTGGCGGCCAGGTGCCTCGACGGGTTCGGGCGCTGCTCGCGCCGAGCCCCGGCCGCCGGCCGTGGCTGGCCGCTGTGCTGGTCGTGCTGTTGATGTGCAGCGCCGTGACGACGGTCGCCGTCGAGCGGACCGGAGATGCCCTTTTCGATGGCGTCGGGACCGTCCAGGAACGTTGACCTGGCGTCATGGCGTGTGCTGGACGACCACCTGTGGGTACGGCGTCGCCCGACCGGCGAGCAGGGGTTCGGGGCACCCGCTGGTCACTTGCCGGACGAACGCGGCCAGGTAGGCGTTGGTGATGGACAGTGCGTCGTCGCCGTCGATGGCGCCGAGCGCGAGTTGTGATCGGACGGGCGCGGCGATGTAGTAGGCGCCGTAGTCGCTGAAGTTGAAGTGCTCGGCGCCGTTGAGCTGGTAGCACCACGTCGGTCCGCTGCTGGCGGCCACCAAGGTCCGGGCGGTGTCGAGGCTGGACCGGTCCGATGCGGTCGTGGGTTGGCAGGTTCCCGTGATGCACGAGTTCTCGCTGGCCACGAGGAGCATCGGCTTGGTCAGTCCGGTGTGGACGACCGGGCCGTACTGCGTGCCGTCGAGGTCGGCGGCCCCGACGCAGCGCTGGTCCGTTCGGCAGGCCTCGAGCGCGGCGGCGCCCCCGAAGGAATGGCCGAGGTAAACGACTTTCGTGGCGTCGACGTGTCCGGCGAAGCGGCCGGCGTCGGCCTCGACCGCCGCGAATCGGTCGTCGGCGGCCCACACGTCGATCAGTCGGTCACCCGCGGCCTGAGCCTGGCCCGCGTGCTCATCGGCTCCGTCGAACGCCTTCGGGTTGCCGGCCTCGGTGGTGGACACGGGTGCGCCGCCCAGAACGGTCAGGTTCGCGCTGTAGGTGGGCGTGACCCCGACGACGAGATATCCGTTGCTGGCAAGGCTTTCCGCGAGGGCGGTGTACTGCGGCGCGGCAAACCCCATGCCGGGTTCGAGCACGGCGATGGGGAACCGGCCCTCGGCCACGGGGGCGTCGTCGAACGCGTGCGCGTGCACGTGGTCGAAGCCGGTCTCGGCCAGTCCGACCGGCCAGCTCAGGTGGAGGCCGGCCCAGGCGTCAGGAGCGTAGGCCGCGGGAGTGGGGGAGGGGCCGGGCGCTGCGGGGTACCACAGCCAGGCGGACAAGCGCCGAGGCGTGCCGGGTTGCGGGGCGAGCGGATCGACGCGGGCGCTGTCGGTCCATTCGACCGTGGCTCGGCCGACGGGATACGGGCCGGTCGGCGCCGGCAGTGTCACCGGTTGGGCCGACCTGATGGCGACGTAGGCGACATAACCGCCGGCAGCCAGGACGACCGCGAGTGCCAGCACGAGCAGGTAACGCAGCCATCGCCTCATGCCACCCATAGTACGCGCCGCGTACTACGTGTCACGTACTATGCTGGGACCGGCACGAAGGAGGCGCATGCGCGGCAACGACGCACAGATGCTGGTACTGACCGTCCTCGCGGCGGAACCCCGGCACGGCTACGCCATCAACACGGCGATCGAGGCGCTGACCGGGAGCCGGCTCGGGGCGGGCAGCCTCTACGGCGCACTCGCCCGTCTCGAATCCCATGGCCTGATCGAGCCGGACTCGGCGGACACCGACGAGCGGCGGACCGTCCGCATCACCGACGCCGGGCGGAACACGCTGCGGGCCGAACTCGAGCAGATGGCCCGGGTCGCCCAGGCCGGCCTACGCGCACTGGGCTTCGCATGAGCGTGTCGACGGCGTTGGTCCGGCTTTACCCGCCGGCGATTCGTGAGCGATGGGGCAGCGCCATCGCCGAGGAGGTCGGCCGCGCCGGCCCGCGATCATGGGTCAACAGTGCCATCGGGGCCGGCAGGCTGTGGCTGCACCCCGGTGACTGGCCGGAGACCGCCGAGGGGGAAACGTCCCGCGTCGTGGCCACTGCGCTCGTCGCCGTCAGCGTGGTGCTGACGCTGTGGTTGCGCGCGGCCGGTGTCGGCTCCCTGTCCGCGACCGTTGACCGGCCCGCGAGCAGTGCCTGGCTGGTCCCGATCTTGGCCGGGTTCGCCCTCGCCACGCCACTCCCGCGTCGCTCAGGGCTCGGTCGCCTCGTCAAGATCATGATCCGCACGCTGGCCGCGCCGGCCCTCTTGTTCGGTTTCCTGTGCCTGCTGGCCAATCTCGGCGTATTCGACCACCCGGCCGGCGTGACGCACGTCCTGCTCGTGGGCTGCTACTGGGCGACGCTCTTCTTCGGCGGGATCAGGATCTGCGTGCTCGTGGCGCGCGCCGGTCGTGTCGTGGTCATGCCGAGCGCGTATCGGCTGCACATCGCTCTGCTTCTCGTCGCGACCGGTTTGGCCTTCGCGGCGGCGCAGTCTCTTGCGGTGGCGTTGCGTACGTCCTTTGACCTGGGTTCCGTGATGCTGATCTGCGCCCTGGCCACGTCGGCCGCCGCGCTGCTCGTCACCGGCCTGGACCTCCGCCGTCGGCGGCCATGAACCTGCTGGCACGTAACCGGACCTTGTCCCGTCGGTCCGCGCCGGCATTGCCACCACGCCCCGGTCGATCCCGGCCGAAACGTTGTCCGCACTGACGTTTCGTCACCACCGCGGAGGGCACTTTCGACGCGGGCGGCGTTCCGGCTCGCGCTGCGGGTCGGCTGGGGCGGCACACGTCGGCCGCCTGTCCTAGCCGCATCGTGCTGCCGGTCATTCCGCGCTAGAAAGCCGTGCGAGCCATCAGGTCTGGCGCGGGCACCGCCATCGCCCGCGATCGGATCGGTACCAAGTGGACAGTCGGGCGTGCGGCAGTCGCTGTCGGCCGCGGCCGCACCGCGTGTCTCACGTCTTCTTCCCGGGCGGGGCAGGGCGGGAGGACGATTCGAAAGATTCGGGGACAGCGTCGAAACTAGGCCGATCGCCGGTTCGCGTCAAGAGGGCCGGTCCGGCCGTCGATGGCCTACCATCCGATGCCATGGGTGTCGAGGAAACCGGGTCCACAGCCGAGGTTTCGGCGGCCTCGGGCGGCCTCCCGAGGCTGGCCGACATCGCGAGGACGGCCGGGGTCAGCACGCCGACAGTTTCGAAGGTGCTCAACGGCCGGGCCGACGTCGCGCCCGCCACGCGGGCCCGGGTCGAGGAGCTGCTGCGCGCGCACGGCTACCGGCGCAGGCGCGGCGGCGCGCAGTCGTCGAAGCTGTTCGACCTGGTCTTCCACGAGCTGGAGAGCGCGTGGGCGATGGAGGTCATCCGGGGTGTGGAGAACGTGGCCCGCAGCGAGGGCATGAGCATCGTGCTGTCCGAGTCGGCCGGCCGCCTCACCCCGGGGCAGACCTGGGTGGACGGAGTGCTGGCCCGCCGGCCCGGCGGCGTGGTGCTGGTGCTGTCCGATCTGGACCGGACCCAGCGGGCCCAGCTGACCAGCCGGGACATCCCGTTCGTGGTGCTGGACCCGGCCGGCGACCCGGCCGACGGCGTGCCCGCGGTCGGCGCCAACAACTGGCTCGGCGGCCTGACCGCCACCCGGCACCTGATCGAATTCGGCCACCGGCGGATCGCCATGCTCGGCGGGCCGTCCCGGATGATGTGCAGCCGGGCGCGGGTCGACGGCTACCGCACGGCGCTGGAGACCGCCGGGATCGGCGTCGACCCGGTGCTGGTGCGGGAGGGGAACTTCCACCACGAGGCCGGCTACGCCGCCGGCCGGGCGCTGCTGTCCCTGCCGGACCGGCCGACCGCGGTCTTCGCCGGCAACGACCTGCAGGCCCTCGGGGTCTACGAGGCGGCCCGTGAGCTGCGGCTGCGCATCCCCGACGAGCTCAGCGTGGTCGGCTTCGACGACCTGCCGCTGGCCCGCTGGGTCGGTCCGCCGCTGACCACGGTGCGCCAGCCGCTGGTGGAGATGGCCGAGACCGCCTGCCAGCTCGCGCTCGACCTCGGCCGGGGCCACCGGCCAGCGGTCACCCGGGTCGACCTGGCCACCACGCTGGTGGTCCGCAACAGCACCGCGCCGCCGGCGGGCCGCTGACACCCGCGACACGAGCGTCGAAACTTTCGATCGCCGGCCCGACCAGCCGGACGATCAGAGTCCAGTGTGGACGAAAGCTGGATTACCGAAATATCAACGAAAGTTGTTGCCCACGCGACGTGGCCGGGTCGACACTGCTCGACACCACACGGTTTCCTCACTGAGGAGGAACATCGCCCATGGACCACACCCCTCCGTTTCCGATCGGTCGCCGAGCCGTGCTCACCTCGGGGGCGCTGTTGGCCGTCTCCGCGCTGGCGCTGCCGGTCACCGCGAACGCCGACACCACGATCACCACCAACCAGACCGGCACCAACAACGGCTACTACTACTCGTTCTGGACCGCGGGCGGCGGCTCGGTCGCGATGACACTGTCCGGCGGGGGCAGCTACCGCACGACCTGGAGCAACTGCAACAACTTCGTCGCCGGCAAGGGATGGAGCAACGGCGGCCGGCGCAACGTGCAGTACTCGGGCAGCTTCTCCCCGTCCGGCAACTCCTATCTGTCGCTCTACGGCTGGACGTCCAATCCGCTGGTGGAGTACTACATCGTCGACAACTGGGGCTCGTACCGGCCGACGGGCACGCACAAGGGCACGGTCAGCAGCGACGGCGGCACGTACGACATCTACGAGACGACCCGGTACAACGCCCCGTCGGTCGAGGGCACGCGCACGTTCAACCAGTACTGGAGCGTGCGGCAGAGCCGGCGGACCGGCGGCACCATCACCACCGGCAACCACTTCGACGCGTGGGCCCGCGTCGGCATGAATCTGGGCAGCTTCAAGTACTACATGATCCTCGCCACCGAGGGCTACCAGAGCAGCGGCAACTCGTCCATCACGGTGAGCTGAGCCGTGATGCGGACGACTTCCCTGCTGCTCGCGGCGGTCCTGACCGCCGCCGTGCTCACCCCCGGCGTGGCGAACGCCGCGTCCTGCAACGGCTATGTCGGGCTCACCTTCGACGACGGCCCGTCCAACGCCCATACCCCGGCCCTGCTGAATGCCTTGCGACAGAACGGGTTGCGGGCGACCATGTTCAACGAGGGCCAGTACGCCGCGGCCTACCCGGCACAGGTCCGGGCCGAGGCCGCGGCCGGCATGTGGATCGGCAACCACAGCTACACCCATCCGCACCTGACCCAGGAGAGCCAGGCGCAGATGGACAGCGAGCTTTCCCGCACGCAGCAGGCGATCGCCGCGGCCGGCGGGGGCACGCCGACGCTGTTCCGCCCGCCGTACGGGGAAAGCAACTCGACGCTGCGGGCGGTCGAGGCCAGGTACGGCCTGACCCAGATCATCTGGGACGTCGACTCGCAGGACTGGAACGGCGCGAGCGTCGACGCCATCGTCCAGGCCAACGCCCGGCTCACCAACGGCCAGATCATCCTGATGCACGAATGGCCGGCCAACACCCTGGCCGCGATTCCCCGTATCGCGCAGGGACTCACCGGCCGTAGCCTGTGCGCCGGGCGGATCTCGCCGCAGACCGGCCGCGCCGTCGCCCCATAACCACGTCATCCCGCCACGCATGAGGGGACCACTGTGTCCAAAACCAGCAATGTGCTTGCCGCCACGGCGGTGCTGGCCGTCGGCGGGCTGCTGCTCGCCGGCGTGACCGACCCGGCCGGCGCGGCCGGCACCGGACTCAAAACCCTGGCCGAGGCCAAGGGGATCTACTTCGGCACCGCGCTCACCCAGTCCAACCTGAGCAACAGCACCCTCACCGCCGTGGCCGGCGCCCAGTTCGACATGGTGACGCCCGGCAACGAGATGAAGTGGGACACCACCGAACCGTCCAACGGCAGCTACAACTTCGGGCCGGGCGACCAGATCGTCTCCTTCGCGCAGTCGCACAGCATGCGGGTGCGCGGGCACAACCTGGTGTGGCACAGCCAGTTGCCGGGCTGGGTGAGCAGCCTGCCGAGCAACCAGGTGCAGGCGGCCATGGAAGCGCACATCACGACCGAGGCCACCCACTACAAGGGCAAGGTCTACGCCTGGGACGTGGTCAACGAGCCGTTCAACGAGGACGGCAGCCTGCGGTCCGACGCGTTCACCAATGCCATGGGCAGCGGCTACCTGGCCGACGCGTTGCGCACCGCGCATGCCGCCGACCCGAATGCCAAGCTGTACCTGAACGACTACAACATCGAGGGCCAGAACGCCAAGAGCGACGCCATGTACCGGCTGGTGTCGCAGTTGAAGTCCCAAGGCGTGCCGATCGACGGCGTGGGGCTGGAGAGCCACTTCATCGTCGGCCAGGTGCCGTCGAGCATGCGGGCCAACATGCAGCGCTTCACCGCGCTGGGCCTCGACGTCGCCGTGACCGAGCTGGACGACCGCATCCAGCTGCCGGCCAACAGCGGCACCCTGGCCCAGCAGGCCACCGACTACGCGGCGGTGGTGAACAACTGCCTCGCGGTCAGCCGGTGCGTCGGCGTGTCCCAGTGGGGCGTCGGTGACGCCGACTCGTGGATCCCCGGGACCTTCCCGGGCCAGGGCGCGGCGACCATGTACGACAACAACTACCAGCCCAAGCCGGCCTACGATGCGACGTCGACCGCCCTCGGCGGCTCGACCACGACCACGACGACAACCACCACGACGACCTCGCCACCGCCGAACTCCACGTGCACGGTCACGGATTCGGTGAACGCCTGGAACACCGGCCTCACCGAGAGCGTCACGGTCACCAACACCGGCTCCGCGGCGATCAGCGGCTGGTCGCTGGCCTTCACCCTGGCCGGCGGCCAGACGGTCACCTCGGCGTGGAACGCCACGATCAGCCCGGCCGGCGGCCAGGTGACCGCGAAGAACGTGGGCTACAACGGGTCCGTGGCCCCCGGGGCCTCCGTCTCGTTCGGTTTCCAGGCCACTCACACCGGCAACACCTCCGCGCCCGGCGACTTCACCCTGAACGGAACTCGCTGCGCCTGAACGGGATTCGGCCCCGACCGTCGCGGTCGGGGCCGGTCCCGCTCAGAACGAGGCGAAGTGGGCCCGGATGCCCGCGCCGAACGCCGTGGGCGTGCCGTCGTACGAGGTGATCAGCGCCGGACCGGTCGAGCAGTCCCAGGTGTTCCAGGTCCACGCCAGATAGGAGGCGGCGTGCCGGTCCAGCCAGCTCATGAGACCGTCCACATAGGAGTGACCGCAGTCGTTCTCGCCGATCTCGCCGGCGACCAGCGGCACCTGGGCCGCCACCGGCGCGATCTGACTGTCCCAGCAGGACGACGACGAGCAGGTGTTGAAGTTGTAGGAGTGCCAGGACGCGGCCAGGTTGTGCCGCGGGTCGGTGGGCGCGTAGGTCAGCCACTGGGAGAGGTCGTTGGTGTACGCCAGGCCGCCCACCATGATCACATTGTCGGCGCCCGCCGCCCGCACGGCGTTGACCAGGGACTGGGTGCCGGCGACGGAGTAGGTGATGCCCGGGCAGGTTCCGCCGTCGCGCAGGCAGGTCCAGCCGTTGGCGGTGGCGCGGTCCGGGTACGGCTCGTTGAACAGGTCGAACACCGTGGAGTCGTCGCCCTTGAAGGCCGTTGCGACCTGGCTCCAGAACGTCGGCGCGTACTGCGCGTCCGGCATCGGCTTCTGGCAGGTGGCGTTGACGTCCGAGCAGCCGGCGGAGTTGCCGGTGTACTGGCCATGGGTCCAGTGCAGCTCGACGATCGCGGCCAACCCGTTCTGGTGCAACAGGTTCACGTAGTCCTTGATCGCGTTCTGGTACGTCGCGCCGGCGTACTGGGGCTTCACGTCGGACAGCGCCAGCCAGCAGTCCTCGTTGAGCGGCACCCGGACGGCGTTGGCGTGCCAGCTCTTGATGGCCGCGACCGACGCCGCGTCCACCGGGCCGTCGAAGATGCCGTTGCCCTGCACGCACGCGAACTCGGCGCCGGACCGGTTGACGCCGTGCAGCGTCACGGTCTTCCCGTCGGCGTCCACGAAGTGGTTGCCGGACACCTGCAGCGCCGGGGCGGGACCGTCGGGCGGAGGCGGCGGCGGGGGAGGGGTGGTTCCGTTGCAGGGGCTGCCGTTGACGGCGAAGTCGGTCGGTTCGGCGTTGCTGCCGCTGTAGGCGAAGTTCGCGCCGGTGGTGACCGAGCCGCTCGGCGGCACGGTCGCGTTCCAGGGCAGGCCGGCGACCGTCACCGCCTGGCCGGACTGTGACCACGTGCCGTTCCAGCCCTGCTGGAGGGTCTGGTTGCCGGCGTAGGAGTAGGTCAGCCGCCAGCCGTTGATCGGCGAGCCGCCCAGGTTGCCGATGGTCACCGAGGCGGTGAAGCCGGCGCCCCAGTCGTTGACGGTGTAGTCGACCTTGCAGGCAGGCGTGCCGTCGGCGCCGGCGGTCGGCGCGGAGATGCCGACCAGTGCGAAGGTCGCGGCGAGCAGGGTTGTCGCGGTGGTGCCCAATCGCATTGTTGCTCCTCGGTGGCAGGGGGACACCGACTGGGAGCGCTTCCAGAGTAGCGAGAGCGTAACGCTGGCACGACCGGCTGTAAACGAATCTCGGCCGGACGGCGTAAAACGGGGCCGACGAATGACGGAAGTCTGCGGTATGTGTGGTGAATGTGAGCTCGGAATCTGGCGATCAGGTTGCTTGCTCGTTACAGTCGGCTCCGACTGGAAGCGCTTCCAGAGCGATCGGTCAGCACTCCCTCAACGCCGCGAGGAGTACTCCGCATATGCCTGCAACCGCATCACCCGGCTCCCGTCGCACCCGCCTGATCTCCGGACTGTCCGCGCTCACGGCACTCGGACTCACCGCGGGCTTCCTGGTCGCCACCGGCGGCGCGGCCGCGGCCGCGACCGCCTGCAAGGTCGACTACTCGGTCAACCAGTGGAGCACCGGGTTCACCGGCTCGGTCACCGTCACCAACCTCGGCGACGCGATCGGCAACGGCTGGACCGTCGGCTGGGACTTCGCCGGCAACCAGCAGGTGCAACAGGGCTGGAGCGCCACCGTCACGCAGTCCGGCCAGCACGTCACCGCCGTCGGC
This sequence comes from Kutzneria sp. NPDC051319, assembly GCF_040682195.1. Classification (NCBI taxonomy): domain Bacteria; kingdom Bacillati; phylum Actinomycetota; class Actinomycetes; order Pseudonocardiales; family Pseudonocardiaceae; genus Kutzneria; species Kutzneria sp. NPDC051319. The sequence goes on from NZ_JBFBAM010000022.1 coordinate 49,874, forward strand.
CCGGACTGGGCGAAGTCCCTGGCCACCGGCGCGTCCGCGACGTTCGGCTTCAACGCCGCCTACTCCGGCACGAACGCCGCCCCGGCGTCCTTCACGCTCAACGGGACCACCTGCACGGGAACCGCGCCACCCACCACCACGACGACGACGACCACCACCACGACAACCACCACGACGACCGGCAACCCGCCGCCGCCCGGAACCCACGTCGACAACCCCTACGCCGGCGCGAAGGGCTACGTGAACCCGGACTGGTCGGGCGAGGTCACCGCCGCCGCGGCGACCACGGGCGGCACGCTCGGCGGCAAGATGGCCAAGGTGGCCACCACCTCCACGGCGGTGTGGCTGGACCGGATCGCGGCCATCGCCGGCACCGACACGCAGCGCGGTCTGCGGGCGCACCTGGACGCGGCGCTCGCGCAGGCCACCGGCGGCACTCCGGTGGTCGCCCAGTTCGTGATCTACGACCTGCCCGACCGTGACTGCGCGGCCCTGGCGTCCAACGGCGAACTCCAGGTCACCCAGGACGGTCTGAACAAGTACAAGTCGCAGTACATCGACCCGATCGCCGCGATCATGGCCGACCCGAAGTACGCCGCCCTGCGCATCGTGGCCATCGTCGAGCCGGACTCGCTGCCCAACCTGGTCACGAACACGTCGATGGCCAAGTGCGCGGAGGCCCAGTCCAGCGGCGCCTACGTGCAGGGCATCCAGTACGCGCTGAACAAGCTGCACGCGGTCAACAACGTCTACAACTACATCGACATCGCGCACTCGGCCTGGCTGGGCTGGGACAGCAACCTCCAGCCGGCGGTCAACCTGATCACGCAGACCATCAGGGGCACCACGGCCGGTGTGAACAGCGTGGACGGCTTCATCAGCGACACCGCCAACGACACGCCGGTGACCGAGCCGTACCTGACCGACCCGAACCTGAACGTCGGCGGGCAGCCGCTCAAGTCGTCGACCTTCTACCAGTGGAACCCGTACTTCGACGAGTCCCACTACGACACCGCGATGTACAACGCGTTCGTGGCGGCCGGCATGCCCAGCAGCATCGGCATGCTGATCGACACCTCCCGCAACGGCTGGGGCGGCTCGGCCCGGCCGACCGGCGCCAGTGGGTCCACCGTGGACTCCTACGTCAACTCCGGGCGGATCGACCGGCGGCTGGCCCGCGGCAACTGGTGCAACCAGGACGGCGCCGGCCTCGGCCAGCGACCCACCGCCAGCCCCGCGCCGCACTTCGACGCCTACGTGTGGATCAAGCCGCCGGGTGAGTCGGACGGGGCCAGCGCCTCGATCCCGAACGACGAGGGCAAGGGCGCGGACCCGATGTGCGACCCGACCTTCCACGGCAGCCAGCAGGCCAACGGCGGCAACCTGACCGGGGCCCTGCCCAACGCGCCGCTGTCCGGGCACTGGTTCCAGGACCAGTTCGCGCAACTGGTGACCAACGCCTATCCGCCCGTGCAGTAGAGACCGCTCCCGCCCCGGGCGGACCCCGGGGCGGGAGTTTCCATTCCCGGAAAGGAATCCCTGCGCATGCGTCGACGACTGCGGGTCGCCCTCGGCACCGCGGCGGCGCTGATCGCCGCCATGATCACCCCGACAACCCCCGCCAACGCGGCGGCCGTGGCCTGCACGGTCGTCTACACCACCAACGACTGGTCCAACGGCTTCACCGCCAACGTCGCCCTGACCAACAACGGCCCGGCGCTGACCAGCTGGTCGCTGGGCTGGACGTTCCTGGACGGCCAGCAGATCCAGCAGGGCTGGAACGCCACCGTCACCCAGTCCGGCACCAAGGTCACGGCGAACAGCCTGGGCTACAACGGAAACCTGCCGACGGGCGCGTCCACGTCCTTCGGCTTCAACGCCAGCAAGGGCTCGGCCAACCGGCCGCCCACGGACTTCGCCGTGAACGGCACCGCGTGCACCGGGGCGAACCAGGCCCCGACGGTGTCGCTGACCTCGCCGAAGTCCACCGACTCCTACAACGCGCCGGCGACGATTCCGCTGGCCGCCACGGCGTCGGACAGCGACGGCACGATCAGCAAGGTCGAGTTCTACGCCGGCGACACGCTGCTGGCCACCGACACCACCGCGCCGTACGCCGGCAGCTGGACGACCGTGCCCGCCGGCACGTATTCCATCACCGCCAAGGCGTATGACGACAAGGGCGCGTCGACCTCCAGCAGCCCGGTGTCGGTGAAGGTGTTGTCCGGACCGACGATCGTGGCCTCGCCGGCGGCGGTCAACGTCAAACAGGGCGCCACCGCCACCTTCGGCGTGAGCCTGGCCAGCGCCCCGACCGGCACCGTCACGGTCGGCGTCGCCAGGACCTCCGGCAGCGCCGACCTCACCGCGTCCCCGAGCAGCCTCACGTTCACGCCGTCGAACTGGCAGACCGCGCAGAACGTGACCGTCACCTCGGCCGACAACGGGGGCGACCTCGGCTCCGCGGTGTTCACCGCGACGTCGACCGGGTACGCGGCCGGCACGGTCACCGTGACCGAGGTCTCGAAGTCCACTTCGGACTATCAGGTGGAGTTCCTCAAGGAGTACAACAAGATCAAGGATCCGAACAGCGGCTACTTCCGCAAGTTCGGCAACCTGCTGGTGCCCTACCACTCGGTGGAGACGCTGATGGTGGAGGCCCCGGACTACGGGCACGAGACGACCTCCGAGGCGTTCAGCTACTACCTGTGGCTGGAGGCCTCCTACGGCCGGATCACCCAGGACTGGGCCCCGTTCAACGCGGCCTGGACCTCGCTGGAGACCTTCGCCATCCCGTCGGACGCCGACCAGCCGACCAACTCCGGCTACAACGCCAGCAAGCCGGCGACCTACGCGGCGGAGTACCCGAGCCCGACCAAGTACCCGTCGCAGCTGCAGTCCGGTGTGGCGGTCGGCAGCGACCCCATCGCCGGCGAGCTGAAGTCCACCTACGGCACCAGCAGTGTCTACGGCATGCACTGGCTGTTCGACGTGGACAACATCTACGGCTTCGGCCACTGCGAGGACGGCGCCAACACCACGCCGGCGTTCATCAACACCTTCCAGCGCGGCTCGCAGGAGTCCGTGTGGGAGACCGTCACGCAGCCGTCCTGCGACATGATGAAATACGGTGGCAAGAACGGCTACCTGGACCTGTTCACCGGGGATTCCAGCTACGCCAAGCAGTGGAAGTACACCGACGCGCCGGACGCCGACGCCCGCGCCGTGCAGGTGGCCTACCAGGCCGAGCAGTGGGCCAAGGCCCAGGGCAAGTCCTCGGCCGTCGCCGACGTCGTCAAGAAGGCGTCCAAGATGGGCGACTACCTGCGCTACTCGCTGTTCGACAAGTACTTCAAGAAGATCGGCAACTGTGTCGGCCCGAGCACCTGCCCGGCCGGCAGCGGCAAGGACAGCGAGCACTACCTGATCTCCTGGTACTACGCCTGGGGCGGCTCGGCCGACACCTCCAACGCGTGGGCGTGGCGGATCGGTGACGGCGCGGCGCATCAGGGCTACCAGAACCCCCTGGCGGCGTACGCGCTGTCGACCGACCCGGGTCTGAAGCCGTTGTCGGCGACCGGCTCCAGCGACTGGGCGACCAGCCTGGGCCGGCAGCTGGAGTTCCTGCAGTGGCTGCAGTCCAGCGAGGGCGGCATCGCCGGTGGCGCCACGAACAGCTGGGACGGCCAGTACGGCACGCCGCCGTCCGGCGACCCGACCTTCTACGGCATGTACTACGACCAGCAGCCGGTCTGGCACGACCCGCCGAGCAACCAGTGGTTCGGCTTCCAGACCTGGGGCATGGAGCGGGTCGCCGAGTACTACCAGACGACGAAGGACCCGCGGGCCAAGAAGGTGCTGGACAAGTGGGTGCCGTGGGCGATCGCCAACACCACCGTCGGCGCCGGGGGCTCGTTCCAGATCCCGTCCGACCTGACCTGGACCGGCGCCCCGGACACGTGGAACGCCACCAGCCTGGGCGGCAACACCGGGCTGCACGTGGCCGTGAAGAACTACACCCAGGACGTCGGTGTCGCCGGTTCGCTGGCCAAGACGCTGATGTACTACGCGGCCGGCTCCGGTGACACGAAGTCCAGGACCGTGGCCGAAGGGCTGCTGACGGCGCTGACCGCGCACGAGGACAGCCTGGGCATCGCGGTGCCCGAGACCCGCACCGACTACAACCGCTTCGACGACACCTACGACGCGGCCGCGGACCAGGGCCTGTACGTGCCGCCGGGCTGGACCGGGACGATGCCCAACGGCGACCCGATCAACTCGAACTCCACGTTCCTGTCGATCCGGTCCTTCTACAAGAACGACCCGGACTGGTCCAAGGTCCAGTCCTACCTGAACGGCGGGCCCGCGCCCACGTTCACCTACCACCGGTTCTGGGCGCAGTCGGACATCGCGACCGCGTTCGCCGTCCACGTCGAACTGTTCGGATGAGGTAGGCATGAAGCGATGGCTCGCCGCCGTCGCCGCCGCGGTCGGGGGCGCCCGCGTCACGGCCGGCCCGGCCCCCCCCGCGCCCCCCAGCACTTTACCCGGCCCCCGGAGTGGGGACGACCACAACCGCCGCGCGCAGA
>NZ_JBFBAM010000022.1:54472-125843 GCF_040682195.1 Kutzneria sp. NPDC051319
GGCTCGCCGTGACGACGGCGAGCCCGGCCCCAGCGGCGCCCAGCAGCACTGACGCCGGCACCGGTAGTGGCTACTACCACACCGTCGGCTCGCAGATCGTCGACTCGACCGGCACGCCGGTCCGGATGACCGGCCTGAACTGGTTCGGCGCGGAGACCGCCAACTACACCTTCCACGGCCTGTGGTCCCGCAACTACAAGGACATGGTCGACCAGATGGCGTCCCTGGGCTACAACACCGTCCGGGTGCCGTACTCCGACCAGCTGTTCGACCCCGGCTCCACGCCCAACAGCATCGACGCCAACTCCAACCCGGAGCTGATCGGCCTGTCCGGCATCCAGGTGCTGGACAAGGTGATCGACTACATCGGCCGCAAGGGCATGCGGGTGGTGCTCGACCAGCACCGTCCGGACAGCGGCGCGCAGTCGGCGCTGTGGTACACCGCGCAGTACCCGGAGAGCCGCTGGCTGTCCGACTGGACCATGCTCGCCCAGCGGTACAAGGGAAATCCGACCGTGGTCGGCATGGATCTGCACAACGAGCCGCACACGATCCAGGGTGGTGGCGGCGCCTGCTGGGGGTGCGGCGCCACCGCCGCGGACTGGCGGCTGGCCGCCGAGCGGGGCGGCAACGCCATCCTCGCGGTCAACCCGGACGTGCTGATCATCGTCGAGGGCATCGACTGCGTGTCCGGCACGGGCGATCCGCAGTGCGGCTGGTGGGGCGGCAACCTCTCGGCCGCCGCCCAGTACCCCGTTCGACTGTCCAAATCGGACAAGCTGGTCTACTCGGCGCACGAGTACGCCACGTCGGTGTTCCATCAGACCTGGTTCGACGACCCGACGTTCCCGGCGAACATGCCGGCGCTGTGGGACCACTTCTTCGGCTACCTGGTCAAGCAGCACATCGCGCCGGTGCTGGTCGGCGAGTTCGGCAGCACCCTGTCCGATCCGAAGGACAAGGTGTGGCTGCAGAACCTGTTGGCGTACATGGGAACCGGGCCGACCGGGATGAGCTTCACGTACTGGTCGTGGAACCCGGACTCCGGCGACACCGGCGGGATCCTGAAGGACGACTGGAAGACCGTCGACCAGAACAAGCAGTCGATCCTCCAGCCGTACCTGATCCCGCCGGTCGGGGGCGGAGGCGGCACCACCCCGCCGCCGCCACCGGCCTCCTGCACCGTGGCCTATCACGTGGACAGCAGTTGGAGCACCGGCTTCAACGCCACCGTCACGCTGAAGGACACCGGCAGCTCGCCGCTGACCAACTGGAGCCTGAGCTGGACCGAGCCCGGCGGCGTGCAGATCGTCAACGGCTGGAACGCGACGGTGAGCCAGAGCGGCTCGACCGTCACCGCGAAGGCGCCGGCGTGGGCGCCGACCCTGGCCGCCGGGGCCAGCGCGTCGATCGGCTTCCAGGCCAACGGGTCCTCCTCGGCACAACCGACCGGTTACGCCGTCGACGGAACCACCTGCGAGGTGAGCTGACGTGAAGATGTGGAAGTCGCTCGCCGTGCTGGCGGCGAGCCTGGGCCTGGTGCTGCTGGGGGCGGGACCCGCCTCGGCGCACGGCGCGATGATGAAACCGGGCAGCCGCACGTTCCTGTGCTGGCAGGACGGGCTCAGCTCGACCGGCCAGATCGTGCCGCAGAACCCCGCCTGCTCGGCGGCCGTGTCCGTCAGCGGCGCGAACTCCCTGTACAACTGGTTCGCCGTGCTGCGTTCCGACGGGGCCGGCCGCACCCGCGGCTTCATCCCCGACGGCAAGCTGTGCAGCGGCGGCAACCCCAACTACGCCGGCTTCGACCAGGTCGGCGACTGGCCGATCACCCATCTCACGGCCGGCGCGAACTTCGACTTCGCCTACAACGCCTGGGCGGCCCATCCCGGCTGGTTCTACACCTACGTCACCAAGGACGGCTGGGATCCGAGCAAGCCGCTGACCTGGGACGAGTTGGAGGACCAGCCGTTCCTCAGCGTCGACCACCCGCCGGTGACCGGGCAGGTCGGCACCGTGAACGGCCAGTACGACTGGTCCGGGGCCCTGCCGGCGAACAAGACCGGCCGGCACATCATCTACTCGGTGTGGAAGCGGTCCGACAGCGCCGAGACCTTCTACGGCTGCTCGGACGTCACCTTCGACGGCGGCCACGGCGAGGTCACCGGCGTCAAGGACGCGCCACCGCCACCGCCGCCCGGCGACGGCGACCACGGCTGCATGGCCGAGTTCGACATCACCAACCAGTGGAGCGGCGGCTACCAGGCCACCGTCCAGGTGATGAACCACGGCACCGCGCCGATCAACGGCTGGACCGTCAGCTGGACGCAGCCGGCGGGGCAGACGGTGGGCAGCGTGTGGAACGGGACGATGACGCAGGCCGGGTCGCTCACGGTGGTCCGCAACGCGGACTGGAACCGGACCGTGCCGGCCGACGGCTCGACCACGTTCGGGCTCACCATGAACGTGACCGGGTCCAATCCCGCGCAGCCCACGGTGAGCTGCTCCTCGCCGTGACGAGACCGACGCCCCCGGCACCCCGGCCGGGGGCGTCACCTCGACGCGGCTACTTCGGGTTCAGGCCCTGGTCGTGCAGCCAGGCCAGCTGCGCGGCCGGGTTGGAGCCGTAGCCGCCGCCGTGGTCGGCGAAGGGCCAGACGGTCATGGTGCGATCCGCGCCCATGTAGTTGTTGAAGGCGGCGTAAACGGTGGAGGGCGGGCAGATCGGGTCCATCAGGCCGACGCTGAACAACGCCGGCGCCGTCGCCCGCGCCGCGAAGTGCACACCGTCGAAATAGGACAGTGTGGCGAAGGCCGGCCCCACGTTGTGTCGGCTGTGCCAACGCAGGTACTTGGCCAGCTCAACATACGGCCCCTCGCCGGTGATCTCCACCGCACGGCGGAAGTGGCACAGGAACGGCACATCCGGCATCACCGCCGCCACGCGGTCCGGCGCCAACCCGGCGACGGCGAGTGCGAGACCGCCGCCCTGGCTGCCGCCCGCGATGATCACCCGATCCGAATCCAGGCCCGGCAGTTGCGGGACCGCGTCCGCGGCGCGCACGCAGTCGGTCATCAGGCGCCGGTAGTAGTAGTGGTCGGGGGAGTCGATGCCGCGGGTCATGAAGCCCCCGGCCCACTGTGTGCCGTCGCCCTCGCCACGGTCCGGGGTGTCGTGGCCCTGTCCGCGGCTGTCGACGACGAGCTGGGCGTACCCGGCGGCGGACCACAGCAGGTGGTCGGTCGGCAGCCCACGGCCGCCGCTGTAACCGATACACGTGACGATGACCGGCAGCGGACCGTCGGCGTCGCGGGGACGCAGCAGCCATGCCGCCACCGGTTCGCCGTTCCAGCCCGGGAAACGCACGTCGTGCACCTCGACGGTGCGCAGCCGATGCTGGTCGGTGACCCGTTCGGCCGTCACGGCCCCGCCGTGGAGGCGCGCCTCGGCGAGGGTGCGTTCCCAGAAGGCGTCGAAGTCCGCCGGTGTCGGGATCGTGGGGCGGTAGTCCACGAGTTCACCGAGAGGGGAGTCGGTCAAAGGCATTGAGTTCCTCAGTTGGCCGAAGTGAACCGGAAGGCGGCGAGCCGGAAGTCGCCGCGCAGGGTCAGGCTCAGGTCGTGAACGCCGGCCGGCGGCGCCGAGAACTCGGCGGCCACGGTCGTCCACGCGTAGCGGCCCCCGGTCGCCGGCACCGGGATCTCCGCCAGGAGCCGGTCGCCGGCCCGGAACTCCAAGCAAGCCGGGCCCGATTCGCCATCTTCGCGGCTGACCTCGGCCTCGACCCGCACCGCACCCGACAGATCGGCGGTGTGGAACCACAGCGTCCCGGCTCCGGCGACCGCGTCGCCGGTTTCGCGAGTGGCGTCGACGATGGTGATGTCCGCGTAGTCGTCGAAGTCGACGCCCAGGATGCGGCGATCCACGACGCGCCGGGGCCCGGGGGCCGGGCCGCTCACCGCGAGCGGCGCGGTGAGCACGACATCGCCGGCGGAACGGGCGACCAGCACCTCGTACCCGCCGGGATCGGCCGTGAAGGCGTTAGTGGTGACGTCCCAGTGGGCCAACGCCTCGGCCGGCAGGTGGAAGGTCAGCTCCCGGCTCTGGCCGGGGTCGAGCTGGACCTTGCGGAAGTCGGCCAGCCGCAGGTGTGGCGCCTGGTAGCGGGCATCCAGGGCACGGACGTAGAGCTGGACGACCTCGCTGCCGGCCCGGGAACCGGCGTTGGCCAGCGTCACCGCGACGTCCACGGAACCGTGCTGCCCCATGACTTCGCTGGACAGGCGGAGATCGCGGTAGGCGAAGTCGGTGTAGGACAGGCCGTGGCCGAAGGGGTACAGCGGGGTCGCCCGGTGGTACTGGTACGTCCAGCCCGCCTTGACGATGTCGTAGTCGAGGGGGGCCGGGAGCTCGTCGTCGCCCCGGTACCAGGTCTGCGGCAGCCGGCCGGCCGGGTCGGCCTGGCCCAGCAGGACGGCGGCCAGCGCGCTGCCTGATTCCTGCCCGCCGTGGGACATCCACACCACGGCGGGCAGGTGCTCGTGGGCCCAGTCCAGGGCGAAGGGGTAGCTGCTCATCACGACCAGCGCCGTTTCCGGGCGCACCTCGGCCACGGCGCGCAGCAGCGCCTCCTGACCGGCGGGCAGGGCGATCCCCGCGCGGTCCTGCGTCTCACGGCCGTTGACGAGCGGGTGGTTGCCCAGCACGACCACCGCGACATCGGCCGCCTCCGCCGCGGCCCGTGCCTCCGCGATGCCGTCGCGCAGCAGTTCACGGTGCCAGCGCTCGGCATCCGCCGCCGTCTCGGCCGTGACGATGATCCGACCGTCGGCGTCCACGGTGGCATAGCGTCCGGTGAGGACACTGCGCAGCAACACGGAGTCGCCATCCCGCTCCAGACGGAAGGTTTCGCGCACCTCCCAGCTCTTGAGCAGCTCCTTGTCGGCGGCGAGCGTGGAGTCGTCCTGGAGGCTCAGGTAGCGGCCCGTGTCGGCGTCACGCAGGGTCAGCGCCTCACCGCCCCAGTCGACGACGTCGAAGGTGCCGAGCGGCTCGCCGGACGTGCTCGACCGCAACGTGATCCGGTCCGATCCGTCCACACAGGACACATCGTCGAGCTCCGCGCGCAGGCCGTCGGCCACCGTGATCCGGTACGGCAGGGTGCCGCTGTACCAGTCCTCGCACAGCATGTCCGCGAGTGGGCCGATCACCGCGACCCGTGGCGCGGCAAGGGGCAGCAGGCCGTCATTGCGCAGCAGCACGATGGATTCGACCGTCGACCGCCGAGCCAGGTCCCGGTGCTCGGCGCAGTCGATCACCTCCGGCCCGATGCCCGCGTACGGGTCGAGGTCGGGGTCGAACTCGCCGAGCCGGAACCGGATCGACAGCTGTCGCCGCACGGCTCGGTCCACATCGGACTCGTCGATCAGGCCGCGTCGCAACGCCTCACGCAGCCGCCCGATCGGGACGCCGCTGTCGTCGCCGTGGTCGGTGAAGCTGTCGATGCCGGCCTTGAGCGCGGCGGCGTGGGACTCGGCGTGGTCGTCGAAGTAGTGCTCCGGGTCGACCAGGTTGGACGGCGCCTCGGCGTCGCTGACCACGAACAGCTCCTGGTCGGCCCAGCCGCGGAGGGTCTCGATGAGCGGGGTGACGTGGCAGGGGCGCCCGTTGACCAGGTTGTACGCGGCCATGGCGCCGGTGGCCGCACCGGATTCCACGACCGGCCGGAACGCGGCGAGGTCGTACTCGTGCAGCACCCGCGGCCGCACGCCGGAGGACGTGGTGCAGCGGTCGTCTTCGTTGTTGTAGGCCAGGAAGTGCTTGAGCACCGGCGCGGTGCGCAGGTACCGCGGGTCGTCGCCGGTGAGGCCGCGGCAGTAGGCGATCGCCAGCCGCGCGGTGTGCACAGGGTCCTCGGAGTAGCCCTCTTCGTTGCGTCCCCAGCGCGGGTCACGCAGCAGGTTCACCACCGGCGCCCATGCCTGCAGGCTGTGCGGCCCATCGCCGACCAGCGGTGGGCGGTGGTGGTGGAAAGCCCGCTGCTCGACCGACACGGCTTCGGCGACGGCGCGCAGCAGCTCCTCGTCCCAGGTCGCGCCCAGGCCGACGGCCTGCGGGAACACCGTCGCCGGTCCGAGCCAGGCGACGCCGTGCAGGGCCTCGGTCCCGGTGCGGAACGCACCGAGCCCGAGCCGGGGCACCGCCGGCGCGTACTGGTGCAGCATCGCGATCCGCTCGTCGGGCGTGAGCCGGTCGACGAGATCGTCGATGCGCTTGTCCAGCGGTAGCGCCGAGTCACGGAAAAGCAGGCGGTCGGTAGTGGGCACGGCCGGGGAACTCACGTGGCAAACCCCTCGTCGCAAACTGGAATTTAAGCGGTTCGAACCGTGACATGCGGTCGCGAGGCTGTCAACGCCGCTGGTAGTGGGTTTTTCGGACTCATCGAAATGTTTGTCGAACGCGGATGTGTGTCGCTAGTCTCACCGTCAATTCAAGCGCTTCGACACTTCAACGCAGAAGGATCGCCGCCACCATGGGTAACGAGTTGAGCCGCAGACACTTCCTGGGTGCCGCCGCCGCCATCGCGGGGACCGCGGCGGCGACGCCGCTGCTGTCCGCCTGTGGCGACGGCGCGCAGCAGACCACCGGCGCGAACAGCGAGGCCGGCCTGAAGGCCGCGTTGCCCGCCTACGTGCCGAGCACACCGGTCAAGCCGGACATCCCGTCGGTTGCGGGCGGACCGGACGTGCTGACCGATCCCGGCTTCCTCAGCTACCCGGCCAACCCGGTCGCCACCGTCTCCGGCAAGCCGGGCAAGGGCGGCAGCTACACCGCGGTCACGCCGCTGTGGGGCACCGTGCCGACCGCCGACAACTCCTTCTACCAGGCCATGAACGCGGCGCTGGGCGTCACCCTCGCGATGAAGCCGGCCGACGGCAACAACTACGCCACGATCATCCCGACCATGACGGCGGCCCGGAAGCTGCCGGACTGGATCCAGCTGCCGAGCTGGTGGAACCCGAACTTCAACGTCGGCGAGCTGGCCGGCACGCAGCTGGCCGACCTGACGCCGTACCTGGCCGGCGACAAGATCAAGAAGTACCCGAACCTCGCCGCCATCCCGACCGGCGCGTGGCGGGCCGGCGCCTGGGGCGACAAGCTGTACGGCATCCCGTCGTTCTCCAGCGGCTTCGCCGTCGCCGGCGCGATCTTCTATCGCCGCGACGTGCTGGAGGCCAAGGGCATCACCGCCGGCCAGGTGCGCTCCGTCGACGACCTGATGAACCTGGGCAAGGAGCTGACCGACGCCAAGCGCGGCGTGTGGGCCTTCGGTGACGTGTGGACCTACAACTTCACGTCGTGGGCGCTCCCGTTCAAGTGGGGGGTCGACGGCGGCAAGCTGGTCCACAAGTACGAGATGCCGGCGTTCCTGGACGCGCTGGAGTGGCACTACAAGCTGGCGACGTCCGGGTACCTGCACCCGGACGTCATCTCCGGCGACAACGCCAACGCCACCACCCGGTTCTACGCCGGCAAGACGCTGATCGGGGGCGATGGGACCGGCGCGTGGAATCTCGCCGACCACCAGTCCGGCGTCGCGGCGAACCCGAACTACCGGCGCGGCGCGTTCAACGCGCTGACCGCCGACGGCAAGTCCACGCCGCGCATGTACCTCAGCGCCGCCACCAGCGAGTTGAGCTACCTGAACGCGAGCCTGAAGCCCGAGCAGATCGAGGAGCTGCTGGCGGTCGCGAACTATCTGGCCGCCCCGTACGGCACGGCCGAGTACACGATGGTCAACTTCGGCGTGGAGGGCGTGCACTACACCCGGCAGAACGGCGTGCCCACGGCCACCGACGAGGGCAAGAAGAACGTGCAGGCGCAGACCTTCCCGTTCCTGGCCGCCCCGCCGGCGGTGGTCAGCAGCCCGGGTGTCGATGCCATCACCAAGGACTACACCTCCTGGCAGGTCGCCAACGTGAAGGCGCTGACCAAGCCGGTGTTCTGGAGCATGAACATCAGCATGCCGCAGTGGGCGTCCACCGCCGACGCCGCGCAGGCCGTCGAGGACACCATCAAGGACTGCTATCACGGCAAGAAGAAGGTCTCCGACGTGCAGGCGGCCATCACCACCTGGAAGTCCAACGGCGGCGAGCGGCTCAAGCAGTGGATGACCGACAACGTGCTGAACAAGTACGGCACCGGCCAATGAGCACCGGGTCGATGAGCACCGGCCGGCCGCCGCGGTTGAGCTGGCTGACCCGGCTGCGGCGCGACCGGTCGCTGCTGCTGATGACCGTGCCCGCGGTCGTGCTGCTGCTGGTGTTCAACTACGCGCCGCTGTTCGGGCTGGTCACGGCGTTCCAGGAGTACGACCCGCTGATCGGCGTCTGGCACAGCGGCTGGGTCGGGCTGGAGCAGTTCGGCCAGCTGCTCGGCGACCCGCTGTTCTGGGAGTCGACGGTCAACACGCTCTACCTGAGCTTCGTGCAGCTGGTGTTGTTCTTCCCGATCCCGATCGCGTTGGCCCTGCTGCTCAACTCGGTGTTGTCCGAGCGGCTGCGCAACTTCGTGCAGTCCGTGGTCTACCTGCCGCACTTCTTCTCGTGGGTGCTGGCCATCACGATCTTCCAGCAGATGCTGGGCGGCGCGGGCGTGCTCAACCAGTTCCTGCGCGGCCACGACATCGGCACCTGGGATGTCATGACCAACCCGCACACCTTCGCGCTGTTGGTCACCTCCCAGGCGATCTGGAAGGAGGCCGGCTGGAGCATCATCGTGTTCCTGGCCGCGCTGGCCGCGATCAACACCGACCTGTACGAGGCGGCCGCGGCGGACGGGGCGGGGCGGTGGCGGCGGATGTGGCACATCACCCTGCCGGGCCTGCGCGGCGTGGTCGTGCTGATGCTGGTGCTGCGGCTGGGCAACGCCCTGTCGGTGGGCTTCGAGCAGTTCCTCGTCCAGCGCGACGCCGTGGGCCACGACGCGGCCGACGTGCTGGACACCTTCTCCTTCTACTACGGCATCGCCACCGGCAACTACAGCTACGGCGCGGCGGCGGGCCTGTTCAAGAGCATCATCTCGCTGCTGCTCATCTGGGGCGCGAACAAGCTGGCGCACGCCTTCGGCGAGGACGGGTTGTACCGAAAATGACGATGACGATCGAACGCGGTCCGACGACGTCCGCCCCGCCCCGGGCCGCTGCGCGGCGCGGGAACCGGGCGCCGTGGGAGGAACCGCCGACCACGGTCGGCCAGGCCGCCAAGGGGCTGACCCTCGGCACGATGCTGGCGGTGGTCGTGGTGCCGCTGTGGATCATCGTGGTGACCAGCCTGTCCACGCCGGGCGCGGTCAACCGGGCCGGCGGTCTGGTGATCTGGCCGGACGGGCTGACGCTGGAGCCGTACCGGGAGATGCTCGGCGACCCGACCGTGCGGACATCGCTGCTGGTCAGCCTGGGCATCACGCTGGTCGGCACCCTGGTGTCGATGGTGGTGTCGGTGCTGTGCGCCTACGGCCTGTCGCGGCCCCGCTCGCTGGGGCACCGGTTCCTGTTGTTCCTGCTGATCGTCACCATGTTCGTCAGCGGTGGCCTGATCCCCAGCTTCCTGGTGGTGACCGGCCTCGGCGGCTACGACCAGTGGTGGGCGCTGATCCTGCCCAGCGCGGTGTCGGTGTTCAACATCCTGGTGCTGCGGTCGTTCTACTCGAGCACCTCGGCCGACCTGGTCGACGCGGCGCGGATGGACGGCGCGGGGGAGTGGCGGATCCTGTGGTCGGTGGTGCTGCCCACGTCGCGGGCGGTGACCGCGGTGATCGCCCTGTTCTACGCGGTCGGCTACTGGAACTCGTTCTTCAACGTGATGCTGTACATGCCGACCGACAGCGCCAAGTGGCCGCTGCAGTACGTGCTGCTGACGTTCGTCAACCGGGGCAACGGGCTGCCGGGCTCGGTCAACTCCGGTTTCGGCAGCACCCACGCCCAGACCGCGCCGCTGTCGCTGCAGATGGCGGTGGTGGTGTTGACCCTGGTGCCGCTGCTGATCGTGTATCCATTCGTGCAGAAGCACTTCCGCGCCGGTGTGCTCACCGGCGCGATCAAAGGCTGACCCGAGGAAGCAGGAGCACCACCGATGGCGACACTCGCCGATGTGGCCAAGCACGCGGGCGTCTCGGCCAGCACCGTCAGCTACGTGCTCAGCGGCAAGCGCTCGATCTCCGAGCAGACCCGCCGCCGGGTCGAGCAGTCCGTCATCGAGCTGGGCTACCACCCCAACGCCGGCGCCCGCGCGCTGGCCGCCCGCCGCTCGCACATCGTCGCCCTGGTGGTGCCGCTGCGTGCGGACGTGTACGTGCCGATCATGATGGAGATCGCCATCTCGGTCACCATGGCCGCCCGCCGGCACGGCTACGACGTGCTGCTGATCACCAACGACGAGGGCGTCGACGGGGTGCGGCGGGTCGCGGCCAGCGGGCTGGCCGACGGCGTGATCCTGATGGACGTCGAGCTGGACGATGAGCGCATTCCGGCATTACGCGCGCAGGGCACGCAGGCCGCGCTCATCGGACTGCCCGACAACACGGCCGGCCTTTCCTGTGTGGATCACGACTTCACCGCCGCCGGGGCGATGTGCGCGGATCACCTGGCCGACCTCGGCCACCGCGAGATCGCGTTCATCGGCTACGGCGCGGGCGTCTACCACCGGCATGCCGGCTACGCCGAACGCACGCTGACCGGCTTCCGCGCCCGGGCCGATCAGCGCGGCCTGCGGTTCCTGCACCGGTCCTGCGAGGGCACGTATGAGAGCACGGCCGGCACGCTGGCCCGGATCCTGGCCGACCGTCCGGACACCACCGGTTTCGTGGTGCAGAACGAAGGCGCGATCGGCCCACTGCTCAACCTGCTGCGCGGAATGGGTCGCACGGTGCCGGAGGACGCCTCGGTGGTGGCGCTGTGCCCGGAGCAGCTGGCGGAGCAGTACTCGCCCCGGCTCACCGCGGTGACCGGGCCGACCAAGCAACTCGGCCGCGTCGCCGTCGAACAGGTGCTGGGCCGGATCGCCGCCGCCGGCCGCGGCGACCGGCCCGGCGACGAACTCGTCCTGCTCACCCCCGTCCTGACCGTCCGCGAGAGCACCGGCCCCGCCCCGCGCTAGAGCCGCACCGCAAGACCGTGCCGGCCGCACGGTCTGGTTCCGCGCGCCCTGAACAAGGAGCACCACATGCACTTCCGCGACCTCGGCGACGCCCTCGAATGGCGGGCCCACGGCGAGACCCTGCGCATCGAGCCCTGGGGGCCCGACGCCATCCGGGTCCGGGTCGCCTACGGCGGACCGCTCGTCGACGACCTACCCGGCGCCCTGCTGGCCGCCCCACCTCACGGCGGCAAGGCGGAGATCTCCGTCAACGAGCACTACGCGACGCTGGCCAACGGCGCCATCGCCGTGTGCGTCGACGCCGGCACCGAGAGCCGACTCACGCCCGACCTCCCCGCGGCCGCCGGACGACTGACGTTCCTGCGCACCGAGGACGGCAGTGAGCTGCTGGCCGAGCAGCCCGCCCACTTCTGGTGGCCCGGCCCCCGCCTGGCCACGGCCACCGGCAACGGCTACCACCGCCTCGAACAGCGCTTCCAGGCCTACCCCGGCGAGCGGCTCTACGGGCTGGGCCAGCACACCCACGGCCGGCTCGACCAGAAGGGCGCGGTCGTCGACCTCGTCCAGCGCAACGGGGAAGTGACCATCCCGCTGCTGGTTTCCGACCGCGGCTACGGGCTGCTGTGGAACTCGCCGGCCATCGGCCGCGTGGAGCTGGCCGAGACCGGCACCCGCTGGGTCTCCGACAGCGCCCGCCAGATCGACTACTGGATCACCGCCGGCCGGCCCGCCGACGTGCTCCGCCGCTACGCCGACGCGACCGGCCACGCCCCCGAGCTCCCCGAGTGGGCCGCCGGGTTCTGGCAGTGCAAGCTCCGTTACCGCACGCAGGAGGAGCTGCTGGAGGTAGCCCGCGAGTACAAGCGCCGCGGCCTGCCGCTGTCGGTGATCGTCAGCGATTTCTTCCACTGGACGCACCTGGGCGAGTGGCGCTTCGACCCGGCCGAATGGCCCGACCCGGCGGCCATGGTCCGCGAGCTGGACGAGCTGGGCGTGAAGCTGATGGTGTCGGTGTGGCCGTCGGTCTCGCCGGGCAGCGACAACTTCCACCCGATGCTGGACCAGGGCCTGTTCATCGGCTCCGAGTACGGCCCGGTCGCGCACGCCGACTGGCCGGACAAGGGCCTCGGCGCCTACTCCGCGCAGGTCGCCTTCTACGACGCCACCAACCCCGAGGCCCGGGACTACGTCTGGGAGCAGATCCGCCGCGGCTACCACGAGCTCGGCGTCAAGGTCTTCTGGCTGGACGCGTCCGAGCCGGAACTCAAGCCCGGCCACCAGAACGGCCTGCGCTACCACGCCGGTCCCGGCCTGGAGGTGGGCAACCTCTACCCGCGGGAGAACGCCCGCATGGTGCACGACGGCCTGCGGGCGGCGGGGGAGACCGAGATCGTCTCGCTCAACCGCTCGTCATGGGCGGGCGCACAGCGCTACGGGGCGGCGCTGTGGTCCGGCGACATCGGCACGGACTTCGCGTCGCTGCGCACGCAGATCAAGGCCGGACTGAACGTGATGATGTCCGGGATCCCCTGGTGGACAACGGACATCGGCGGCTTCCACGGCGGCGACCCGGACGACCCGGCCTACCGTGAGGTGCTGGTGCGGTGGTTCCAGTACGGAGCCTTCTGCCCGCTGTTCCGCCTGCACGGCTTCCGCGGCCCGTCCCAGGTCCTCGAACCGGCGATGACCGGCCTGCCCAACGAGGTCTGGTCCTACGGCGACGAGGCCTACGAGATCCTCGCCGAGCACATGAGGCTGCGCGAGCGTCTTCTCCCGTACGTCACGGCCCAGATGCGGGCCGCCGCCGAAACCGGCCTCCCACCGATGCGCCCGCTGTTCCTGGAATTCCCCGACGACCCGGGGGCATGGCTCGTTGAGGACGCCTTCCTGCTCGGCCCCGACCTGCTCGTCGCGCCGGTCACGGCGGCCGGCGTCCGGGACCGGGCCGTGTATCTGCCCGGCGGCGCGCGCTGGACGGACGCGTGGACGGGGGCGGAGCACGAGGGCGGCCAGATGGTCACCGTGGCCGCTCCGATCGACCGGATCCCGTTGTTCCTGCGCGATGACGCCCGGCTGCCGATTCGGGTGGAGTCATGACGACGCGGCGTCTGGTGCGGCGGCTCGGCGGACTGGCGTTCGGCGGGGACTACAACCCCGAGCAGTGGGACAAGTCCGTGTGGGAGGAGGACGACGAGCTGATGCGCCGGGCCGGGGTCAACCTGGCCACGGTCGGCGTCTTCTCCTGGGCCCTGCTGGAGCCGAAGGAGGGCCACTTCGACTTCGGCTGGCTCGACGCCCACCTGGATCGCCTGCACGCCAACGGGATTGCCGTCGACCTCGCCACGCCCACGGCATCCCCGCCACCGTGGTTCACGCTGGCCCACCCGGACGCGCTGCCGGTGCGTTCCGACGGCACGAAGCTGGTGCACGGCAGCCGTGACACCTACTGCCTGGCCGCCCCGGCCTACCGCGGCGCCGCCCGGCGGGTCGCCCTGGCGCTCGCCGAGCGCTACGGCGACCACCCCGCGGTGGCGATGTGGCACGTCCACAACGAGTACATGACCCTGTGCTGGTGCGACCACGTCGCGGCGTCGTTCCGCGTGTGGCTGCACACCCGACACGGCTCGCTCGACGCGCTGAACGAGGCGTGGGGCACGGCCTTCTGGAGCCAGCACTACACGAGCTGGGACCAGGTGCTCCCGCCGCGTGCGACGCAGTGGCACCACAACCCCGCGCAGGCACTGGACTTCAGCCGGTTCTGGTCCGACGAGGCCCTCGCGGCCTACGTCGACCAGCGCGACGCCATCCGGGCCCACAGCGACCGGCCGGTGACCACCAACCTCATGGTGCCCGGCTATCAGAACCTCGACCTGTGGGCGTTCGGCCGGGAGGTCGACGTCGTGACCATCGACCACTATCCGATCGCGCCCGGCGTCGACGCGGCCGCCGACACCGCGTTCGGGGGAGACCGCGCCCGGTCGTTCGGCGGCGGCCGGCCGTGGCTGTTGATGGAGCAGGGCACGAACACCGTCTACGCCGGCGATCGGGTGCTGGCCAAGGAACCGGGCGAGATCCTGCGGCACAGCCTCGGCCACGTCGCGCACGGCTCGGACGGGGCGCTGTTCTTCCAGTGGCGGCAGTCCCGTGCCGGCGCCGAGATGTGGCATTCGGCGATGGTGCCGCACGCCGGCGCGGACAGCCGCGTCTTCCGTGAGGTGACGGCGCTGGGTGCGGCCCTCGGCCGGCTCGGGGAGCTGGCCGGGTCGACCGTGCGGGCGGAAGTGGCCGTGCTGCACGATTCCGACTCGTGGTGGGCCATGAACGGCGACGGCCTGCCATCGGCGGAGCTCGACTACCTCGGCCCGCTGCGCCGGGCGCACCGAGCGCTGTGGGATGCCGGCGTCACCACGGATTTCGCCCGGCCCGACGACGACCTGAGCCGGTACCGACTGGTGCTGGCGCCGGCGTTGTTCCTGCTTTCCGATGCCAGCGCGGAAAACCTGCGCCGCTACGTCGCCGGCGGCGGCACGCTGCTGGTCCAGCACTTCAGCGGCGTTGTCGACGCCCGCCTGCACGCCCGCCTCGGTGGCTATCCCGCCGCGCCACTGCGTGCGGCGTTGGGCATCCGCGTCGATGAGTACCGTCCTCTGGGCAGTGGCGAGCAGGTCGTCCTCTCCGACGGCTCGCACGGCACGGTGTGGAGCGAATCCGTGCGCCTCGACGGGGCGGAGGCCGTCGCCACGTACACCGGCGGCATGCTCGCCGGCGGCGCGGCGCTCACCCGGCATCGCTTCGGCGACGGCCACGGCTGGTACCTGTCCACCCGGCTCGACGACGCGAACTACGCCGTGCTGGTCGACCGGCTGCTGGCCGGGACCGGCGTCGGGCCGGATCTGCCGGACCTGCCGTTCGGCGTCGAAGCCGTCACCAGGCACGCCGAGGACGGCCGGCGGTGGCTGATCGTGCTCAACCACACCGCCGATGTCATGCCCCTGCCGGCGCCTGGCCACGACCTGCTCACCGATACGACCGCGCATGAGCTGCCGCCCGGCGGTTGCGTCGTGCTGAGTCTGCCCTGAGTTCTCCGGCCCGGCTCGCGAGAAAGGCTGCCGTGACCAACACGATCCACTGGGGCCACAACGCCCTGGAAGTCGAGCTCGGCATCGACGAGGACAACGCCGTGCGCCTCAGCCTGCCGGGCGGCGAACAGGCAGCCGCGCCGTTGCCGTTGGTGGAGGTCACGGCGGCCGGCCACGGGCGGCGCTGGTCGAGCGATCGCCTGGTGGACACGGCCATCGGCGCACGGCTGCGGTACCGGACGCACCGCGCCTTCCGTGACGGCGACTGGCATGTGCTGACGGTCGATCTCCACGACCCGCTCACGGGCCTGGCGGCACAGGTGGTGTTCCGGTCCCCGGACGGGATTCCCGTGCTGCGCGGCGAGGTCGTGCTGCGCAACGAGGGGGAATCCACCCTGCACCTGGAGTCCGTCACCTCCCTCGTCCTCGACGGCCTCACCGCGGACGTGGACACCACGAACGTGCTGTGGGCGGAGAACGACTGGCTTGCCGAATACCGTTGGCAGCGCCGGTCGCTCCGGCAGGCATCGCCCGAGCTGAGCGACCGCGTCCGCTACCCCAACGGAAAGGGATGCGTGGCCCGGACCGGACGGGGGACCTGGTCCAGCGCCGGATCGCTGCCGATGGGCGGCCTGACCGACCGCCGGTCGGGCCGGACGTGGCTGTGGCAGGTCGAGCACAACAGCGGCGCCTGGCGCTGGGAGTGCGGCGACCGCGAGGATCGCGTCTACCTCGCGTTGTCTGGACCCGGCGACCGGGAGCACGGCTGGCGGCACCCGCTCGAACCCGGCGCCGCGTTCCGCACCGTGCCCGTCGCTGTCGCGGTGGAGGAGGGACTCGACGCCGCCTTCGGCGCGCTGACCCGCTACCGCCGGGCCGCCCGCCGTCCGCACGACGACCATCGTCACCTCCCGGTCGTCTTCAACGACTACATGAACTGCCTGATGGGCGATCCCACCACCGCCGCACTGCTGCCGTTGATCGAGGCGGCCGCCGAGGCCGGCGCGGAGTACTTCGTGATCGACGCCGG
Organism: Kutzneria sp. NPDC051319; assembly: GCF_040682195.1. Taxonomy (NCBI): domain Bacteria; kingdom Bacillati; phylum Actinomycetota; class Actinomycetes; order Pseudonocardiales; family Pseudonocardiaceae; genus Kutzneria; species Kutzneria sp. NPDC051319. The sequence goes on from NZ_JBFBAM010000022.1 coordinate 70,739, forward strand.
CTGGTACGACGACAGCGACGGCTGGTGGGACAGCGTCGGCGCCTGGGAACCGTCCGTCACCCGCTTTCCCGGACCGCGCGGCATTCAGGAGGTCCTGGACCGGATCCGGGAGCGTGGCATGGTCCCCGGGCTGTGGCTCGAACCGGAGGTGGTGGGCGTCCGGAGCCCCGTCGCCAAGTCCCTGCCCGACGAGGCGTTCTTCCGCCGCGACGGGGTGCGCGTGACCGAAACCGGCCGTCACCACCTGGACCTGCGCCACCCCGCCGCCCGTGCCCATCTCGACGAGGTGGTGGACCGCCTCGTCGGCGAGTGCGGCGTCGGCTACCTCAAGCTCGACTACAACGTCGACGCCGGCAGCGGCACGAGCAGCCACCCCGGCGAGACACCGGGAGCTGGGCTGCTGGGCCACAATCGGGCCCACCTCGACTGGCTGGACGGTGTGCTCGATCGCCATCCCCGGCTGGTGCTGGAGAACTGCGCCTCCGGCGGCATGCGTTCGGACCACGCACTGCTGTCCCGCTTGCAGCTGCATTCCACCAGCGACCAACAGAACCTCCGGCACTACGCGGCAATCGCCGCCGCCGCGCCCACCGCCGTCACACCCGAGCAAGGCGCGGTCTGGGCGTATCCGCAGCCCGAGGACTCCCTCGACGAGGTGGCGTTCACGATGGCCAGCGCGCTGCTCGGCCGTATCCACCTTTCCGGGCTGCTGCCCGATCTCCGGCCCGATGCCCGCGCCCTCGTGCACGAGGCCGTGGCCGTGTACAAGGCCATCCGCGCCGACCTGCCGCAGGCCGTTCCGTCCTGGCCGCTCGGCCTCCCGGCATGGAACGACCCCTGGCTCGCGCTCGCCCTGAGCGTGCCCACGACCACCTACGTCACCGCTTGGCGGCGTGGCGGCGAACCCACGACAACCCTGCGCCTGCCCCAGGTTCGCGGCACGACCGTGGACGTGCTCTACCCGGCCGCGAGCCGCACCGTCCCGACGTGGGATCCGGACTCGGCCGAACTCACGCTGACCCTCGTCGACGCCCCGTCGGCGGTGCTGCTCCGCATCACCTGACCACGAAAGGAGTTGACCCGATGGAGGAGCAGTACTGTCCAGTGATTCCGGGGTTTCACCCGGATCCGAGCATCTGCCGGGTGGGCGAGGACTACTACCTCGTGTGCTCCAGTTTCGAGTACTTCCCCGGGGTGCCGGTCTTCCACAGCCGTGACCTGCTGCACTGGACGCAGATCGGCAACGCCCTCGACCGGCCGAGCCAGCTCCGCCTGCCGCTCGACACGCCCTCGTCCGGCGGCATCTACGCGCCGACGCTGCGCCACCACGACGGCCGGTTCTGGCTGATCGTGACGAACGTCAGCGACGGCGGCAACCTGCTGTGCACCGCGACGGATCCGGCCGGCCCCTGGTCGGACCCGGTGCGGCTGCCCGATGTCCCGGGCATCGACCCGGATCTGGCCTGGGACGCCGACGGCGCCTGCTGGTGCACCGTCGCCGGCGTGCACCAGGTGCGCATCGACCCGCACACGGGCGAGGTTTTCGGCCCGCCGCGACAACTCTGGTCCGGCGCGCCCGGCGCGAAGGCCCCGGAAGCACCGCACCTGTACCAGATCGGGGACTACTGGTACCTGCTCATCGCCGAGGGCGGCACCGAGCGTGGTCACGGCGTGTCGATCGCGCGCGGTCCCGCGCCCAGCGGCCCCTTCGAGCCGTGTCCGGCCAACCCGATCCTCACCCATCGCAGCACCGATCACCCCGTCCAGAACACCGGCCACGCCGATCTCGTCCAGGCGCAGGACGGTTCGTGGTGGCTGGTGCTGCTCGGGGTGCGGCCGGGCGGCGGCACCCCGGGCTGGCACGTGCTCGGCCGGGAGACCTTCCTCGCGCCGGTGACGTGGACGGACGGCTGGCCGGTCGTCGGCGACCTGGTGTCCGGGCCGGAGGTCACCGGTTCGCACCGGGACGACTTCGAGCACGGCGAGTTGTCGCCGTGCTGGATCTCGCTGCGCGACCGTCCTACCGAACACTGCACCACCAAGGACCGGCCGGGCTGGCTGACCTTGCGCGCACGCGGCGTCTCCCTCAACCAGCCGGACGTGGTGTTCGTCGGCCGCCGACAGCAACACCCGGCCTGCCAGGCCCGCGCCCTGGTCGACGTCTCGACCGGACGCGGCGGACTGGCCGTCCGGCTCGACGAGGAACACCACTACGAGATCGAGGCCGCCACCGGCGAAGTGCGGGTCATCGCCCGCATCGGCCCGCTGAGAAGCATTGTGGCGTCCCAACCCCTGCCCGCGGGTCCGGTGGTTCTGGCCATCGAGATCGCGCCCCGGGCCGCGCGGGACGCACGCACCGGACCCGACACGATCCGCCTCGGGGTGGAGTCCGACGGGGTTCTCACCGCGCTGGCCGAACTCGACGGCAAGTACCTGTCGACCGAGGTCGCCGGCGGCTTCACCGGCCGGGTCCTCGGCATGTACGCGACGGCCGGCACCGTCCACTTCGACTGGTTCGACTACGACTTCTGAGAAGGGGAACCCCATGCCGAAGACACCACGCTGGTTACGGATGTCGGTCAGCGTCCTGCTGGCGCTGGCCGCCGCCGGCCTCACGGCCGGCACGAGCGCGGCCTCGCCGCCGGCGGCGCAGTCGGCGCCCGCGGATCCGATGAAGGCCGTGGCGGCCATGCAGCCCGGCTGGAACCTGGGCAACACCCTGGACGCCATTCCGGACGAGACGTCCTGGGGCAACCCGCTCGCCACCAAGGCCCTGTTCGACACGATCCGGGCGCAGGGCTTCCACAGCGTCCGGATCCCGGTGACCTGGAGCGGCCACGCCTCGGCGACCGCGCCGTACACGATCGACCCGAAGTTCCTGGGCCGGGTCAAGCAGGTCGTCGACTGGGCGCTGGCCGACGGCCTCTACGTCGAGATCAACGTCCACCACGACTCGTGGCAGTGGATCGCCGACATGACCACCCAGCACGACCAGGTGCTGGCCCGCTTCGACGCGACCTGGCAGCAGATCACCGCCGAGTTCCGCGACGAGTCGAGCAAACTGCTGTTCGAGAGCGTCAACGAGCCGCAGTTCAACAACGCCACCGACGCGCAGAAGACGCAGTTCATGAACGAGCTGAACACCTCGTTCCACACCATCGTGCGCCAGTCCGGCGGCAACAACGCCACGCGCCTGCTCGTGCTGCCCACCCTGGGCTGCACGCCGGACCAGAAGCTCATGGACGACCTGGCCGCCACGATCAGCTCGCTGCACGACCGCTACCTGGTCGCCACCGTGCACTACTACGGCTACTGGCCGTTCAGCGTGAACATCGCCGGCGGCACCACGTTCGACGCGCAGGTCAAGAAGGACATGACCGACGCGTTCGCCCGGATGCACGACACGTTCGTGGCCAAGGGAATTGCCGTCTACCTCGGCGAGTACGGCCTGCTCAGCGAGCCGACCAGCGACACGGTCGAGCGGGGCGAGATGCTCAAGTACTACGAGGAACTGGGCTACCAGGCGCGGCTGGCCGGGGTCACGAGCGAGCTGTGGGACGACGCCAACTTCCTCAACCGCGACACCTTGCAGTGGCGGGACCCCGCCCTGGTCGCGCAGATCAGGTCGAGCTGGTGCACGCGCTCCGCCACCGCCTCCTCGGACCTGGTCTTCGTGCCGAAGTCGAGCCCGATCGGCGACGAGAAGCTGACACTGAACCTCAACGGCACGACCTTCCGTGGCCTGTGGCAGGGCAACACCCGCCTGGTCGAGCGCCGGGACTACACGGTCTCCGGCGACCAGCTCACGCTCACGGCCGCCGGGCTGACGCGGTTGGTCGGCAACCGGGCGTACGGGGTGAACGCGACGATCGAGGCTCGGTTCTCCGCCGGGCTTCCGTGGCAGCTCAAGGTGATCACGAACGACCCGCCTGCGCTGTCCGCCGCCACCGGCACGACGAGCTCCTTCACCGTGCCCACCCAGTTCCGCGGTGACGTGCTGGCCACCATGGAGGCCAAGTACGCCGACGGCACCAACGCCGGCCCCGCTAACTGGACCTCCTACCAGCAGTTCAACAGCGCCTTCGCACCCGACTACGCCAACAGCGGCATCGTCCTCACCGCCGACTTCTTCAAGGCGGTCAACGACAACGCGCCGGTGACGCTGACCTTCCACTTCTGGAGCGGCGCCACCGTCACGTACCACGTGACGAAGTCGGGCAGCGCGGTGACCGGCGCCTCGTCCTGATGATCCGGCGGCCGGGACCAGGGGGCCCGGCCGCCTTCCCCTCCGGAGGTACCGCATGGCCGACCGCGTCCTGTTCGGCGCCGCCTACTACCACGAGTACCAGCCCGAGGACCGGCTCAAGACCGACCTGGACCTGATGGCGGCGGCGAGGTTCACCGTGATCCGCGTCGGCGAGTCCGTCTGGTCCACCTGGGAACCGGACAACGGGCGGTTCGAGCTCGACTGGCTGGAGCCGGTGCTCGACGGCGCCCACGAGCGGGGCATCGCGGTCGTGCTGGGCACGCCGACGTACGCGGTGCCGCCCTGGCTTTCCCGGCAGTGCCCGGAGATCGCCGCCGAGCACGCCACCGGGCAGCGTATCGGCTGGGGCGCCCGCCAGGAGGTCGACTTCTCCCACCCGGCGTTCCGCTTCCACGCCGAGCGGGTGACCCGGGCGATCCTCGGCCGCTACGCCGGGCACCAAGCGGTGATCGGTTTCCAGGTCGACAACGAGCCGGGACTGCGCCTGCCGCACAACCACGGCGTGTTCCAGCGTTTCGTGGACCACCTGCGGGCCGTGTACGGCGACGTCGAGACCCTCAACCGCGAATGGGGCCTGGTCTACTGGTCGCACCGGCTGTCCACCTGGGCCGACCTGTGGACCCCGGACGGCAACGCCCAGCCGCAGTACGACGTGGCCTGGCGGGCGTTCCTGGCCCGCCAGACCACCGAGTTCGTGGCCTGGCAGGCGGACATCGTCCGGGAGCACGCCCGCCCCGAGCAGTTCGTCACCACCTGCATCGCCTACGGGCACCCGGCGCTGGCCGACGACGAGCTGACCGCCGGCCTGGACGTGACCGCCGGAAACCCCTACTACGACATGCAGGACGGCCTCGAACTGCCCGATCCCACCGGCGGCCGCGAACACCAGTGGCTGTCGACCGGGGTGTGGGCGCTGGTCCGCAGCGCCGACCGGATCTTCTCCTCCCGGCAGGAGCCGTTCCTGGTCACCGAGACCAACGCCCAGGCGATCAGCTCGCCGTGGGACAACCGGCCCGGCTACGACGGCCAATGGCGGCAGGCGGCCTGGGCGCTGGTCGCCCGCGGGGCGCGGATGATCGAGTACTGGCACTGGCACACGCTGCACTTCGGCACCGAGACGTACTGGGGCGGGGTCCTGCCGCACAGCGGCCGCCCGGGCCGGGTCTACGCCGAGATCGCCCGTCTCGGCGCGGAGTTCGACACGGCCGGCGCGCTGGTCGCCGGCATCCGGCCGGACGCCGACATCGCGATGGTCCACTCGGCGCCGAGCAAGTGGCTGATGCAGAAGTACCCGCCGCTGGGCAAGCCCGACGGCGACCCGGATCCCGCCGCATACGACCACATCTTCGACCCGTTCTACCGCGGCGCGTTCGACGCCGGCCGCCAGGTGCGGATCTACCACGCCCGCCAGCTCGGCGAGATTCCGCCCGACCTGGCCGCGCGCCGCCATCCGGCGCTGATCGCGGCCGGCCTGTACCTCGCCGACGACGCCATGCTCGACTGGCTGGTGGCCTACGCGGCCGCCGGCGGCCACCTGGTTCTGGGGCCACGCACCGGTTACGCCGATCAGGAGGCGCGGGCCCGTCGTGAGTCGCGGTTGGCCGAGGCCGCGGGCGCCTGGTACGACGAGTTCAGCAACCTCGCCGCCGACCTGCCGGTCCGGGCGGCGCCCGGCAGTCCGCTCAAGGCGCCGGCGGACGCCACCGCGACCCGCTGGGTGGACGGTCTGACCGTCGACGGGGCCGAAGTGCTGGCCGAGTACGACCATCCGCACTTCGGCCGCTGGCCGGCGGCCACCACCCACCGTCACGAAGCCGGCCGGATCACCTGCGTCGGCACCGTGCCCGGACCCGGCCTGGCCCGGGCGTTGGCCGCCTGGCTGGCGCCGGAACCGGTCAGCGGCTGGTGGGAGCGGCCCGAGTCCGTGACCGTGATGACGGGGACCGGCACGGACGGCCGGCGCGTGCATGTGGTGCACAACTGGAGCTGGCAGCCCGTCCAGGCTCCGGCCCCGACCAGCCTGACGGACGTGCTGGACGGCAGTTGGGTGCCCAGCGGCGCCGTGGTGCGGCTGGGGGCCTGGGACGTGCGGATCTTCGTGGCCACCTGAGCGCCGTCACGCCGAGGCGCGCAGCACCAGTTCCGTGTCGAGCACGATCCGTCGGGGCGCGGACGGCCCGTCGAAAATGAGGCCGAGCAGTTCGCGGGTCATCCGTGCGCCCATCTCCTCGACCGGCTGGCGGACGGTGGTCAGCGGGGGATCGGTGTGCCGGCCGATGGGCAGGTCGTCGAAGCCGATCACGGCGACGTCGTCGGGCACCCGCCGGCCGGCCCGGCGCAGGGCGCGCAGCACCCCGACGGCCATCAGGTCCGACGCGGTGAAGATGGCGTCCACGTCCGGCCGGCGCTCCAGCAGCCGGGCCGTCGCGTGCTCGCCGGAGGCCTGGCCGAAGTCGCCGAAGAACACCAGGCCGTGATCGGACCGCTCCGCGTCGACCATGACGCGGCGGTAGCCGGCGAGCCGGTCCAGTCCCACGGTCATGTCCCGCGGCCCCGCCACCGTCGCGATCAGCGAGCGGCCGCTGTCGACGAGGTGTCGAACGGCCCGCGCCGCCCCGCCGAAGTTGTCCGCGTCGACGTAGGAGAACTGGTCGTCCTCGCTGCCGTGCACCGGCCGGCCGCCGATGACCACGGGGACGTCGATCCGGTCCATGTCCAGCGGACTGCGGCCGTGCATGCTGACGAACAGCGCGCCGTCGACATGACCGTTGCTCAGATAGTTCATCGCCGGTTCCTGACAGTCCCTTGTGGACGGAACCGGTAACAGCAGCAGTTGCATCCCGGCGGCGGACACCTCGCGGCTGACGCCGGCCACGATCCGGCCGAAGTAGGGATCGGAGAACAGCCGCAGGCCCTCCTCGCACACCACGAACGCGATCGACCGGGTGCGTGGCGCGCTGGCCGTGCGGGCGGCGCGCTGGCGTTCGTAGCCCAGCGCGACCATCGCCGACTCGACCTGTTGCCGGGTCTCGGCCCGCACCCGTGGAAAACCGTTGAGCACACGGGACGCGGTCGCCGAGGAAACCCCGGCCGCCCGCGCCACGTCCGCGAGCGTCGGGCGAGCAGGGCACGGCAGCACTGCGATCACGCTCCACCTCACAAGACGGCGTTGTCCAGCGGAGGACCACACGTGACCTCAGTGTTACCGCAAACATTCGTTGTGGGCAAGGAAGGAACGTTCACTCATGACGTCGTGGGCGTGACCGCGGCACAGGCCGGTCCGCAGCCGTCGGCCGCCGTTCAGCGGTGTGTCGACAGGATCGACGACCCGGACCTCGTACTGCGTGCCCTGCGACGGCGGCATGCCGGTCGGGGCGGTGAGCGTCGCTCCGTCACTCCCGTCGGACACCCACGACCCCATTGCGGCAGAACGGTTGCCCCGGCCGGCCGGCTCGACGGTGTCGCGACCCTTACGGACCGTCGAGTTTGTCGAAGAAGAACTCGTGCTTCAGGAAGGAGGTCTCATGCTCCGCGCCGGGAAACGGGGGTATGAGCTGGGCCGCCTGGAACAGCCGCCACCCGTCCGCGAGGGCGGCCACGCCCGTCCGGTACGGCGGTTCGTCGCCGTCCCCGGTGGTGGGACGGGTCCGGCCGGTGCCGTCGTAGCGGGCCCAGCCGACGACCGGCGAGTCGAGGCTGGAGTTGTTCAGGTAAAGGACGAGAACCTGCTGCCTCATGGGTGGCTCCTGTGCGTGGGTCGGTTGCTGATGCGGGTGGCCCAGTGGTCGACGTCGAACTCCGGGTCGGCGGTCAGCGCCCGCCACACCCGGATCCGGTTGTGGATCTCCAGCCGGCCGGACGCCTCCTCGTACCAGGGGAACCGCCTGCGCAGTTCCTCGTGGACCGCCGGGTCGGCCAGGTCGGCGGTGTCCCAGAGCCGAACCTGCGGCACGGTCGGATTGAGGCGGATCTTGTACATGTGGCGGACGGTGTCGCTGTCGTTGCGCCGTCCGCCGTGCCAGATCCCGTGGTGCAGCACCAGGACCGTGCCGGCCGGGCAGACGAGCCGGACCTGGCCGAGCAGGTTCTGGTAGCGGCCGGTGTCGGACTCGTTGGTGCGGCGCAGATGGCTGCCGGGCACGAGCAGCGTGCCGCCCATGTCCTCGGTGACGTCCTGCGGGAAGTACATGACCTGCACGTCGAAAGCATCGAATCGCAGGTCGATCAGGGCATCGGCGTGCAACGCCTGAGCGCTGCCCTCACGCGGCTGCCGGGTGTGCACGAAGTGGTGGTCCACGGTGGGTTCGGGCCCCACCAGGCTGTCCAGGGCGCCGGCGATCGCCGGCAGCTCGACCAGCCGGCGGGCGAAGCTGCCGACGGGGAACGCCGCGGACAGGGGAGTGCCGTACGGCACGGCCGGCAGCCCGGCGGCGAACACGCCGAGCGCCTCCGCGTTCATCTCCGGTGGCACGACCCCGTCCAGACGGAGGAAACCGTGCGTCACGAACCGCGCCACCTGGCCGGAGTCCAGCAGCTGTCGGGTGGTTGGCATGCCGCAACCCTAGGAAGCCGCGGCGCCGGCGTCGTGGGCCGGAATCCGCGACTACTGGTAGCTTTTCGCCATGGCCCCGTTCGTGGAGCTGGCGCTCGACCGGCCGCCGCAGGTGGTCAACGCGGGCGTCGGGGTGCACGGGTTCGTTGCCGCACACGAGGTGTTCCGGCTTCCCGAGCTCTGGCAGCTGCACGTGTACAACTACTCGGGCACGCTGGCGTTCGACGGCGACTCGCACCCGATCCGTCCCGGGCACGTCAGCCTCGTCCCGCCGGACACCGAGGTGCATTTCGACTACGACGGGCCGCGCTGCGAGCACCTGTACGCCCATTTCCGGTTGCCCGGCAACGACGACCGCCATCGACTGCCGGTGATGCAGAGCGCGGGCGCCGAGATGACCGTGCTGCGCGGGCTGTTGCGGCACACGATCGCCGCGAACGACCGGTCGCCGGCCCGGGCCTCCGCCGAGCTGTGGACCGCGCTGTGGCGCGCCACCGGGCTGCCGGGCGCCGAACGCGGCCCCGGCCACCCGGCCCTGCGCGCCGCGCTGGCCCACATCGAGGAGAATCTGGCCGCGCCGTTGAGCGTCCCGGCGATCGCCGCCGTCGCCGGCGTCTCGCACAGCCACCTCACCCGGCTGTTCCGCGACGGCACCGGACGCACCGTGGTGGGCCACATTCGGCGGCGCCGGATGGAGCGGGCCCATCACCTGCTCGTGGCCTCCACGCTGGCCATCCCGGCGATCGCGGCCACCGTCGGCATCCCGGACCTCCAGGCGTTCAACAAGGTCTGCCGCAAGGAACTGGGCGCGTCCCCGCGGGCCGTGCGCGCGGCCGGCTAGCCGAACACGCGGCGTTGGATCTCGCGGCGGTAGTCCTCAAGCGTGTTGTCGATGTGCAGCGCGGCCGCCTGCGCGGCGGCCTCCGGCGCGCCGTCCCTGATCGCCTGGTAGATGGCGGCGTGCTCGGCGACGGCGTCCTCGGCGTGCCCGCCGACGGTGCCGTTGAGCCCGATCACGCTGGACTGGTGCTGGAGCCGGCGCGCCTCGCGGACGGCGATGACCAGCAGCGGGTTGTGCGACGCGGTGGCGATCCCGACGTGGAACTCGTCGTCGCCCTGCTCGAACACCGCCGCCTGCCCGGTGAGATGGCCGTGGCGACAGGTCTCCACCGCGGCCTCGAGGGCCCGCAGCTCGGTCGGGGTGGCCCGGGTGGCGGCCAGTCGGCTGGCCTCCATCTCCTGGATCCGCCGGAACTCGAAGAGCATGTAGACGTGGTCGAGGTCGGTCGGCAGGAAGAAGCCGCCCCAGCGGGCGGTGCCGAGCATGCCCTCGTCGTCGGCGACGTAGAGGCCGCGGCCCTTCTGCGCCCGCACCCGGCCGATCGCGGAGAGGATCTTGACGGCCTCGCGGACCACGGTGCGGCTGGTGCCCAGCCGGGCCGCGAGCTCGTTCTCGGTCGGCATCCGGTCGCCCGGCCGCAGCCGGAGGTCGGCGATCAGCTGCAGGATCTGCTCGGCCACGAGCTCGTAGCCGGGACGGTAGGCGGTCACCGCACGGTCGGTCCCGGCCTTTCCGACGGCTACCGGCTCCCCGGGCAGTGCGTCCACCGCGTACCTCCGTGGTCGTGGGCAAGAGGGCACCGCATGGCCGGTCCAGACCACCGTGATGAGCGTACTCCACCACGACTAGCCGCCATATGTGTACGACTTATTTTGGGCCTATGCGGCTGAGCCGAACGGCCTTCACCAGGGTGAACCTTGGCGCTTGCCGTGAATAGGTGGGCTCATGCTCTTGACGCGGGCCGTGATGAGGAGCCTAATCTGGGGCTTCTTCAGCCGGGCTCACCCGCCGCCCCGCCCGTCCGGTCGGGCGCCACACCGCCGTGGAGCAGCCATGATCCGAAGGATCCGGACAGTCGCCCTGTTAGCCGCCGGCGCCGCACTGACACTGGCCGCCACCGCGTGTGGTGGCGCCGCCGACTCGACCGCAGGGGCCAGGGACGGCTTCACACAGGCGCCGCAGTCCGACGGCCCGCTGACCGTGTGGGTGGACTCGACCCGGCTGCCCGCCGCCCAGCTGTACCAGAAGCAGCATCCCGCCGTGAAGATGGACATCGTCACCTACGACGGCGACGCCAACGGGTCGAACTACCTGCAGACCAAGGTGAGCCTGTTCAACCGCACCGGCAACGGCTGGCCCGACGTGGTGTTCAGCTCCCAGAACAACGAGGCGACCTGGGCGGTCACGGCCAAGTTCGCCGCCCCGCTGAACAAGGGCCTGCTGCCGCAGTCCCTCCTGGACGGCTGGGCCCGCAACGCGAACCAACCGTGCACTGTGGACGGCACGGTCTACTGCCTGCGCAACGACCTGGCGCAGACCGTGCTGTGGTACGACGCCACGCTGATGGCCCAGTGGGGTTACCAGGTCCCCACCACGTGGGAACAGTACGAGGCACTGGGCAAGAAGGTCGCCGCCGAGCACCCGGGCTATCTGGTCGGCGCGGCCGGCGACACCTTCACGCCGGAGATCTACCTGTGGGCGAGCAAGTGCGGCGCCAACCACATCACCGGGCCGAAGGCGGTCACGGTGAACACCACCAGCCCCGCCTGCACGCGCATGGCCTCGTTGCTGGACAGCCTGATCGCGGCCAGGAGCATGTCGCCCGGCAGCGTCTTCTCCTCGGACTTCGACAAGAACGAGGCCGACAAGATCCTCATGATGCCCGGCCCGTCCTGGTACGGTGGCTCCCTGTTCCAGGGCACGTTCAAGACGCCGAAGGGCCGGATCGCGGTCGCGCCGACGCCGCAGTGGTCGGACGACCCGAGCCCGGCCGTCGGCAACGTCGGCGGCGGCACCTGGCTGCTGTCGGCGCACTCGGCGCATCTCAAGGCGGCCACCGACTTCCTGACCTGGGTCACCACCTCGGACGACTACCAGGGCAAGGTCGCCGTCGGCTACCCGGCCTACGCCCCGGCGGCGAAGACCTGGCTGGCCGCCCAGACCGCCGCCGGCTACTACGCGAACGACATCACCGCGCCGTTGCAGGCCGCGGCCGGCCAGGTGTGGCCGGACTGGGGCTACGGCCAGTTCAGCCAGGAGGCGATCTGGGCCGCCACCGTCACCCCCGGACTGACCGCCGGCAAGTCCCTCGTGTCGATGCTGCCCGCGTGGCAGCAGGCGATCGCCGACTACGCCCACTCCGACGGCTACCAGGTGACCCGGTGACCACTGCCGCATCGCGGCCGCGCCGGAGCCGGTCCGCGCCGGGTTTCGTCGCCGGCTACGTGATTCTGCTGGCGGCGTTCGGGGTCGTGCCCACGGTCTACGCGATCTACTACGCCTTCACCGACTCCGGCGGCGCGTTCGCGGGCCTGTCCAACTTCGCCGTCGCCGCGGCCGACTTCCGCTTCCTGCCGTCGATCGGCCACGTCGCCCTGTACCTGGTGTGCTGGCTGGCCGCCCTCGTCGTGTTCGTGGTCGGCCTGGCCCTGCTGCTGCACCGGCTCGGCGCGCGCGGCGTCGGCCGGGCGCTGCGCCTGCTGTACTACCTGCCCGGCGCGCTCGCGGGGGCGGCCAGCGTGCTGGTCTGGCTGTTCGTGCTGGACCCGGCGGTCAGCCCGGTCGGCTTTCTGTTGAGAGCCGTCGGGTATCAGACGTTCGGCCAGGTGATCGCGCCGGGCAACCTGCCGGTGCTGTTCGCCATGATCGCCTTCTGGACGGGCGCCGGCGGCTGGATCGTGGTGATGTACGGGGCGCTGAACACCATCTCCCCCGAGGTGCTGGAGGCGGCGCGGATCGACGGGGCGGGCGCCTGGCAGACCGCGCGACGCATCCAGATCCCGTTGCTGCGCAAGTGGATCGTGTACATGGTCATCCTCGCGTTCGCCGGCGGCACGCAGCTGTTCGTCGAGCCCCAGCTGCTCTCACAGGCCAGCGTCGGCGTGGCCGGCCGGGACTACTCGCCCAACCAGCTGTCCTACGACTTCGCCTTCCAGAACGACGATGTCAACACCGCGGCGGCGATCTCGGTCGAGCTGCTGGTCGTCGGGCTGGTGGTCGCCGCCGTCTTCGTGGTGCGGTCGGGGTTCTTCGATGCGGACTGAGAACCGACGGGCGATTCCGAACCCACTCGCGGCGCTGGTGCTCCTGCTGTTCGCGGTCTTCTTCGTGCTGCCGGTGATCTGGCTGGTGCTGGCGGCCACGAAGACCGACGACCAGCTCGTGCACGGCAACCCGTTGTCGTTCGGGTCGTGGCAGGCGCTGCGGGCCAACTGGGACGCGCTGACCGGCTACCAGAGCGGCGCGATCCTGGTGTGGCTGCGCAACTCCGCCGTGTACGCGTTCCTGGCGCTGGCGATCACCCTGTGCGTGGCCATCCCGGCCGGCTACGCCCTGGCGGTGACCGAGTTCCGCGGCCGGCGCACGCTGCTGGTCGCCACGCTGGTGGTCATGCTGATGCCCAACGCGACCCTGGTCGTGCCGCTGTTCCTCGAAGTCAACGCGGTGCACCTGATCGGCTCGATGTGGTCGATCATCCTGCCGTACTCGTTCTATCCCTTCGGGGTGTACCTGGCCTACATCTACTTCGGCGCCGCGTTGCCCCGGGAGTTGCTGGACGCGGCCGAACTCGACGGCTGCTCGGCGTTCGCGGCCTTCCGGCACATCGCCCTGCCGCTGGCCGCCCCGGTGGTGGCGCTGGTCGGCTTCTTCAGCTTCGTGGCGAACTGGACTAACTACTTCCTGCCGTACGTGCTGCTGCCCGGCAGCGACCAGGTCCCGGTCCAGGTCGGCCTGGGCACGCTGTTGGACAACGTGCCGCAGTTCAACCCGACGGCCGGCGAGCTCGCGGTGCAGCGGCCCGAGGTGGCGCTGGCCACCCTGCTGGCGATCACCCCGGTGCTGCTGGTCTTCCTGTTCTCCCAACGTTTCCTGGTGGCGGGCCTGCTCGCCGGCGCGACGAAGGACTGACCTCATGCATCCCGTGATCACCGCTTCCGTGCCGCTGCTCGAACCGCCCGGCTGGGCGGTCGCCCAGCGGGGCCTGTTCGATCTGCTCGACCAGGCGTGGCGACAGTTCGCCCGCGACTTCACCGGGCCGGACGGCCGCCTGGCCTACCGGGACCGGCTCACCTCCCGGGACGGCGTGGACGACTTCTACGAGTCCTTCTTCAACTGGCCGCAGCTCTACCTGCTCGGCGGAGCCGACGACCTGCTGGCCGAGTCCGAACGCCACTGGCACGGCGTGACCCGGCAGCTCACCGAGCTCGGCATGCTCAAGGACGAGTACGAACGCGGATACGACTGGTTCCACCAGGGTGAAAGCCTGCTGCTGCTCTACTTCCTGTGCATGGCCGCGCCCGACCGGTGGCGAGGGCGCGCGGTGCGCTTCGCCGACCTGTACGTCGACCCGGCCCACGGCAACTACGATCCGAAACACCGCATCATCACCCGCCCGCACAACGGATCCGACGCCGAACGGGGCGGCCTGTTCGACGGAGCCTCGTATCCGTGGCTGCCGCAGGAGGCGACGACGTACGGCTTTCCGCTCACCTGGCTGCTGCCGCCGGGCGCCGACGAGCCGCCGCGCGACCAGGATCCGAGGCTGGGCCGCGAGATGTCCGAGCGGCTGGGCGTCGGCGACACCGCGGTCAACCTGGCCGCGACCGGGCTCGTGCACAACGCCCTGCTCCTGTCGGGGGAACGGAAGTACCGCGAGTGGATCGCGGAGTATGTCGGCGCCTGGCGGGAGCGCGCCGCGGCCAACGGCGGTGTGCTGCCCGACAACGTCGCGCCGGACGGCACGGTCGGCGGTCTGCTGGAGGGCCGCTGGTACGGCGGTCACTACGGCTGGTCCTGGCCGCACGGCTGGTACAGCGTCGGGCAGGCCGCGCTCGTCGCCGCTGTCGCCGCTGTCGCCGCGACCGGTGACGAGACCCACCTGGACCTCGTGCGGCCGGCGTTGGACGTGATCATCGCCAACGGCAAGACGATCGCGTTCACCGAGTCGGACTCCAGCCTGCGTTCCAGGTGGACTGTCCAGCTGGGCGACGAGGTCAGCACGCCAACGCTGCACGTGCCCTTCCGCCACGACGACCGGGGCTGGTTCGACCACAACCCGATGCTGATGGCCGTGCCCGCCGCGCTGTGGCACCACAGCGCGAGCGACGCCGACCGTTGGCGGCTGTTGCGGCTGCGTGCGGCCAGCGGCCACGACTGGTGTGCGGTGCGCTCGTTCCGGGGCAAGGAGGAGGCGGGACACGAAGAACCCTGGCTGGCCTACGTCGGCGGCGACAATCCCGACTACCCGGAACGGATCCTGGCCGCCGCGCAGGCGCAGGTGCGCCACCGGCTGGCGCGGATGGCGCTGTACAAGGACCGGGACGTGCCGGAGGCGGACATCCACCTGTGGCAGCAGTCCAATCCCGTGGTCACCGAGGCGCTGGTGCAGCTGACGTGGGGCGCACCACAGGTGATCTACAACGGCGGCCTTCCCCAGGCCCGATTGCGTTACTACGACGCCGATGCGCGGCGCCCCGGACTGCCGCCCGCGGTCGCGGCGCTGGTCTCCGGCATCGAGCCCGAGGCGACCGTCGTCGAGCTGGTCAATCTCGATGCGCAGCAGCGGCACAAGGTGATCGTCCAGGCCGGCGCGTTCGCCGAGCACACCATTCGCCGGGTGCGCCACACCGTGTGCCGGGACGAGGCGTGGATCGGCGGCCTCTACGACTATGGGCACGGCCGGCCACAGGTCACCGAGGAGTCGATGATCGTCGACGGCCCATGGCTGACCGTCGAGCTGCCGGCCTCCACCCGTGTTCGCCTGTCCCTCGCGCTCACGTTGCGCGCCAACACCGCCAGCTATCGAACACCTTTCGACGAGCGCGTCGACGGTTAGGGCAGATGTAAGTTTCACGATCGGCGGTGACGGCCGCACGGCGTCGTCGAGGGTGACTCGCACCGCGCGTGAAACATTCACCCGGCGGCCTGGACCGGCGTGAAACCGATGGGATACAACGCAGAGCATGTGTCGGACCACAGCGGCAACGATGTGCCCGACACATTCCGCGCCCCGCCGATCGGCGGGTGGTTTCCCACGGTGACAAGGAGGCTGGGCATGCGACGACATCGCTCATCGGCACGG
The DNA here is from genome assembly GCF_040682195.1 of Kutzneria sp. NPDC051319. Classification (NCBI taxonomy): domain Bacteria; kingdom Bacillati; phylum Actinomycetota; class Actinomycetes; order Pseudonocardiales; family Pseudonocardiaceae; genus Kutzneria; species Kutzneria sp. NPDC051319. Next base: position 86,700 of record NZ_JBFBAM010000022.1, read on the forward strand.
GATCCCGGTTGGACGCGATTGGCCAGGCTCGCCGCGGCGGCACTCGCGGCGGTGGTCGCGCTGATCGCCCCGACCCTGCCGGCCGTGGCGGCGCCGGTTCCGCACGTCGCCGCCGACAATCCGTACCAGCGGGGGCCGGACCCGACCATCGGCATGGTCGAGTCCAGCCACGGCCCGTTCGCGACCGCGGCGGTCAGCGTGGCGCCGGGCAACGGCTTCAACGGCGGGATGATCTACTACCCGACCGACACCAGCCTGGGCACCTGGGGCGCGCTCGCCATCGTGCCCGGCTACACCGCGCTGTTCGCCAACGAGGAAGCCTGGATGGGCCCCTGGCTCGCGTCCTTCGGGTTCGTGGTGATCGGCGTCGAGACCAACAGTCGCACCGACTACGACACCGCACGAGGCACGCAGCTGCTGGCCGCGCTGGACTACCTGACGACCAAGAGCCCGGTGCGTGACCGCGTGGACCCGAACCGGCTGTCGGTGCTCGGCCACTCCATGGGCGGCGGCGGGGTCGTCTACGCCACCGAGCACCGCCCGTCGCTCAAGGCCGCCGTCGCGCTCGCGCCGTTCTCCCCGTCGCAGAACATGTCGACCGACACCGTGCCCACCATGGTGCTCGGCGGGCAGAACGACACCGTGGTGACGCCGTCCTACGTCGACAGCCTCTACGCCACCATGCCGGCCGGCACGCCGAGCGACTTCGCGCAGATCGCCGGGGCCGACCACGTCTACTACACGCACCCCAACAACATCGAGATGAAGGTCCTGATCCCGTGGCTCAAGACCTTCGTGGACAACGACACCCGCTACACCCAGTTCCTCTGCCCGACGTTGCCTGACCCCGGCACCATCTCGGCCTACCGGCCCAAGTGCCCGTACGTGCCGGGCGGGGGCACGACGCCGCCCCCGGCCAACACGGGACCCCTGCACGCCGTGGGCGCCGGCAAGTGCCTGAACGCCGGATCCTCGGGCGGCCAGGCGCAGATCCAGGACTGCACCGGTGGGGCGAGCCAGGTCTGGACCCACACCGACGCCAACCGGCTCAGTGTGACCAGTGGCTCGCAGCTGTGCCTGGACGCCTACGGGCAGGGCACGAGTCCGGGCACCAGGGTGATCACCTGGGCCTGTAACGGCCAGGCCAACCAGCAGTGGCGCCTCAACGCCGATGGCAGCGTGACCGGCGTCCAGTCCGGGCTGTGTCTGGATGTCAGCGCCGGCGCCACCACCAACGGCGCACTGGTCCAACTGTGGACCTGCAACGGGCAACCCAACCAGCAGTGGCGGCTCGGTTGAGCGCGTCGCGAGGGAGCGACTTGGCATGAGACTGAAATCCCTGCTCACGGCGGCGACCGCGATGGCCGTGTGCGTCGCCATGACGGTGATCGCGCCTCAGGCGTCGGCGGCGACGCTGACCCAGGTCACCAACTTCGGCAACAACCCGTCCAACCTCCAGATGTACGAGTACGTGCCCAACAACGTCCAGGCGCACCCGGCGATCCTGCTCGCGCTGCACGGCTGTCAGGGGTCGGGCCCGTACCTCTACTCGAGCACCCAGTTCGCGTCCCTCGCCGACCAGTACGGCTTCATCGTCATCTACCCGTCGGTGACCCGCAGCTACGACTGCTGGGACGTGTCCTCGCCGAGTTCGTTGACCCACAACGGGAACAACGACCCGGCCGGCCTGGTGTCCATGATCCAGTACGTCGAGCAGCACAACGGCGCCGACGCCGGCCGGGTCTACGTGACCGGCGAGTCCTCCGGCGCGATGATGACCGACGTCATGCTCGGCGACTACCCGAACGTGTTCAAGGCCGGCGCCGCTTTCATGGGCGTGCCCTTCGGCTGTTTCGCCACGACCGACGGCTCTCAGTGGAACTCCCAGTGCGCTCAGGGCCAGTTGACCAAGACCCCGCAGCAGTGGGGTGACCTGGTGCGTGGGGCGTACCCGGGCTACAGCGGGCCGCGGCCGCGGATGCAGTTGTGGCACGGCACCGCGGACACCACGCTCAACTACCACAACTTCGGTGAAGAGATCAAGCAGTGGACCAACGTCTTCGGCCTGAGTCAGACGCCGACCGCCACCGACACCCCGCAGTCGGGGTGGACCCGCACCCGCTATGCGGACGGCAGCGGGACCGTCGACGTCGAGGCGTACAGCATCGCCGGCGTCGGACATGCCCTGCCCCAGAACGGGATGGCGGCCTACGCGATCCACTTCCTCGGGCTGGACAGCGGCGGCGGTGGCGGCCAGACGGCCGGCCAACTGCGCGCGGTGGGCGCGAGCAAGTGCTTGGACGGCTCGACCTCGGCCGGCACCCAGGTGCAGATCCAGGACTGCTCGGGCGCGGCCAGCCAGAGCTGGACGCGTAACGGGCTCGCGATCCAGTCCGGCGGCTCGACGTGCCTGGACGCCTACGGCAACGGAACCGCGACCGGAACGAAGGTCGTGCTCTGGTCGTGCAACGGGCAGGCCAACCAGCAGTGGCAGGTCAACGCCAACGGCACCATCACCGGCGTCCAGTCGGGACTGTGCCTCGACGTCTCCGGGCGCTCCACGGCCAGCGGCGCGCTCGTCCAGCTGTGGACGTGCAACGGCGGTTCCAACCAGCAGTGGACACTGAGCAGCTGATCGGGCCGAAGTCCGACGCCACTCACAACCACCTGCCGTGGCGGCTGGGCCTGGTGTCCCGGACCAACGCCACCCGCTGACCGCCCCGCACACAAAGGACCGGGCACGGCACGCTTCGCGTGCCGTGCCCGGTTTCGGTCGCCGGGGGAGGACCGCCCGGAGCTCCCGGGGCGACCGGTCAGGGGATCAGCCGAGAGCCCACTTCTGGCTCGGCTGACCGTTGCAGGTGGACAGTTGGACCAGCGCGCCGTTGCCGGTGCCGGAGTTGGTCACGTCGAGGCAGAGCCCGGATTGGACGCCCTTGACGGTGCCGTCGGCGTTGACCGTCCACTGTTGGTTGTTCTGGCCGTTGCAGTTCCAGATGATCGCCTTGGTGCCGGGGCTGGTGCCCTGGGCGTTGGCGTCAAGGCAGCGCATCGTGTCGCCGGAGTAGACGGACAGTTCACCGGCGGGCGTACGCGTCCAGGTCTGGTTGGCGCCGCTGTTGCAGTCCCAGATCTGGACCTGCGTTCCCGGCGTCGTGGTGTTGTTGTTGACGTCGAGGCAGCGGCTCGACGCGGTGTTGCGCAACGCGCCGGTGGCCCCGCCACTGCCGCTGGCGTAGCCGGCGGCGGCGATGTCGGCCTGCACCGCGTTTTCCGTGGCGTCAGAGGGAAAGCCCGAGACCACAGCGCCTTCGAAGAACTCGCCGACGCCGCCGTTGCTGTTGTCGCCGCCGGTGCCGAGCAGGATCGAGGCCTCGGTCTTCATCGGCGAGTAGCCCTTGGGCAGCGCGCCCGAGTACGGCGTGGTCAGTCCGCCACTGGTGGCGTTGCCGTACTTGAGGGTGAAGTTGCTGGTGCCGTTGTTCTTCTCCCACGCGCTGACGAACGGGAAGTGCACGCCGGGATTGTTCGGGTCCTTGTTGGAGCCGGTTCCGGTGTGGTACATGCCGTTCTCCAGGTCGGCCTCGACCCACGGGCCGCTGCCGACGCAGCTGCCGAACCAGCACGCGGTGCCCCACTCGATGGCGTTCATGGTGGCGTTGCCGGTGTCGTTGTGCGAGGTCTCGCCGCTGCCGTAGTCGAAGCAGCACTGGCCGTTGACGTAGTTCGACGACGTCACCATGTAGACGCCCTCGGGGTGGGAGCCGGTCGGCGCGTTCTTGGCGACGTCGATCCGGTACCCGGTGCCGGGCGTGTTCTTGATGCCGTACGCCGGATGGCCGCCCACGGTGACCGGCAGCGCCATCGCGTTGGCCCCGATGTCCGAGCCGTTGGGGCCGGGGCCGTGCCAGAAGCCGCCCCAGGAGATGGGCAGGTCGTTGTGGTTGGTGCTCTGGTCGTAGATCTTCGTGATGGTGCAGGAGGTGCTGGCGCAGAAGGTGACTTGCGGCGCGGAGTCGGCGACGCCGCCGGCCGCCAGCACGCCGATGTCGAGGGTCTTCTTGTCGGAGTTGCGCTGGATCTGGTACAGCGGGCCGTTGTAGGCCGCGAACAACGCCCGGGTGGTGCTGTGGGCCGCGACGCAGGGCGTGCCGCCGGCCGCGTAGATGTCACAGGCCAGGCTGGTGGCAGCCTGGGCCGGGGCGGGTGTGGTGGTGTTGGTCGCGAACAGTGCGCCGAGCACGAGCGCGGCGGCCAGGCCGGCCCGTAGGAGCAGCTTGCTTCCCATGTGTCTCCCTGGTCAGACGGCGGTGATGGTCCACTGGTTGTTGGTGCTGTTGTTCGGAGCCCACAGAACGACGGGGTCGCCGACGGTGCGGTCGCCCGCGCCGTCCAGGGCGGTGCCGGTGCCCCGGTTGATGATCTGGTAGAGACCGTTGCCCATGCTGTTGAGCCGCCACTGCTGGTTGTTGCCGCCGTTCCACGACGACTGGACGGGGGTGGCGCCGTTGGCCGTGTTGCCGCCGCTGTCGATGACCAGGCCGTCGGTGCGGTTGACGATGCGGTAGTAGCCGCCGCCGGCGTCGACCAGCTGCCACTGGAGGTTGTTGCTGCCGTCCCAGTTCCACTGCTTGACCCGGGAGCCGGCGGCGACGCTGCCACCGCCGTCGAGCACCAGACCGGTGGTGCCGTTGGCGATCCGCGCCCAGCCGGTGGGCAGCGGGCCCGAGCCGGGCGTGGGGATCTGGCCGGTGAAGGTCAGCTTGACCACGTAGGCCAACGCGTCGAACGGGGGATTGGACGAGGGCATGGTGAGGTGCAGCCCGCCGCCGTCCTGGGTGCGGGTCGGCAGGTCGACGTACGTGCCGGCGGTGGGGCCGAGCAGCTGTGCGGATTTCAGGTTGGCCAGGCTGACCTGGTTGGAGCCAAGGCTGGTGATGGTCAGGGTGCTGCCCTGCCAACCCAGCACCGTGGCGTACAGGACGGTGTTGTCCTTGCTGCGGGTGAACCGGATGTCCCGGCTCGTGCCCTCCTTCGGGCCGCCGCCGCCCATCTGCGTCGGGCCTTCGCCGTAGACGGTCCAGGCCCGGGTGGCGTAGATCGACTCGCCGAAGCGCTTGAGGTGGTTCCCGATGCTGAGCAGGATCGTGCGCTGCTGGTCGGGAATGGTGCCGTCGGCCATCGGGGCGATGTTGAGCTGGAGGTTGCCGTTCTTGCAGACCCGGTCGACCAGCGAGTGCAGCAGCGACTTCGCCGAGTAGTAGCTCAGGCCGACGGTGTAGCACCAGCTGGTGGGGGAGATGCTGTCGTCGGTCTGCCAGTACGGGAACTGCAGGCTGGTCGGGCCGCCGCGTTCGAAGTCGTAGACCTCGCCCTTGTTGTCCAGGCCGTCCTTGTAGGTGGCGACCACGTCCCGGTTCCAGGCCACCGCCTGGTTGTAGTAGTGGGCGAGGAAGGCCAGCCGCCTCGACTCGTCCACCAGGCCCAGGTCGAAGTCCTGGTAGACGAGGTCGGGCTGGTAGCCGTCGATGACCTCCTGGAGCTTGTCGTACCACAGCTGGTTCTCGGCGGCCGAGCCGTTCTGGCCGAACAGCCGGCGCAGCGACTCGGTCGACTGGTACGGCACGTACTGGTAGTAGCCGTTGAAGTGGTAGGCGTGGTGCAGGGCCGCCACCAGCTTCAACCCCTGGCCGCGGATCGCGTCGGCGTGCAGCCGCAGCAGGTCGAGCTTGGGACCGGTCTTGACGGAGTTCCACTCGTTCACGCCGCTGTTCCACATCGAGTAGCCGTCGTGGTGCTCGGCGACCGGCCCGGCGAACTTCGCGCCGGCGGCCGCGAACAGCTTTGCCCACGAGTCGGGGTCGAAGTTGCCGCCCGCCGAGGCCAGCTTCGGCGCGAACTGCACCCGGTTGCCGGCCTTGTCCGACGCGCCCAGGATGAAGTTCTGGTACGGCCACACCGACGGGTCGCCGTAGACGGCCTTGTGGTGGTTGTTCTCGGCCGACCCGTTGTTGTACATGTTGCGCGGGTACCACTCGTTGCCGAACGCGGGGACGCTGAACACGCCCCAGTGGTAGTAGATGCCGAACTTGGCGTCCTGGTACCACTCCGGCGCGGGCGGGTGCTGGTCGACGGACGCCCAGGTCGGGCTGTAGCTGGTGGGTCCGGCGGTGGCCCAGACGATGCCGGGGCGCACCAGGCCGCCGGCCGCGGCGATGCCGGTGAACCCGGCGACGCTCAGCAGCGTGCGCCGGCTGATCCGGCGGGAGGACAAGGACATGGTGGCACCTTTCAGCCGAGGGTCCACTGTTGGTTGCTGCCGTGGTTGCACGTCCAGAGCTGGACCTTGGCGCCGTTGGCGGTCGAGGCGCCGCTCACGTCCAGGCACAGCCCGGACTGGACGCCGGTGGCCGTGCCGTCGTCGTTGAAGTGCCACTGCTGGTTCGTCGCGCTGCCGCAGGGTTGAATCGCGACCGGCGTGCCGGCAGTGGTGTTCGCAGCGGTCATGCACATCGTGCTGCTGCCGCTGTAGACGGTCAGCTGTCCGCTCGCGGTCCGGGTCCACGCCTGGTTGGTGCCGCCGTTGCAGTCCCAGATCTGGAGCTGAGTGCCGGCGGTGGTGCTGTTGTTGTTGACGTCAAGGCACTTGCCGGCGCCGACCGCGTGCATCGGGCCGGTCGAACCGGTGCTGGCTCCGCCGCCCAACCCGGCCGCGACGATGTTGGCCTGCACCGCGTTCTCCGTCGCGTCGGACGGGTAGCCGGCCACCATCGCGCCCTCGTAGAAGGTGCCCGCGCTCAGGTTCGCCCCGCCGCCGGGCTTGCAGCAGTCGCCGCCACTGCCCAGCACGATGGCGCCCTGCTTCTTCATCGGGCTGTAGCCGGGCGGCAGCGAGCCGTCCCAGAGGGTCGTCAGGCTGCCGGCCTGCGCGTTGGCGCCCTTGAGCGCGAAGCGGGAGGTGCCGTTGTTCTTCAGCATCGCCGTGACGTACTTGTTGGTGAAGGCGCGCTGGTTGGGGTTCCACTGTTGGCTTCCGCCGGGGTAAAGCCCCCATTCGAGGTCGGCCTGGACCCACGGGCCGCTTCCGGTGCAGCCGCCGAACCAGCACGAGGTGCTGAAGTTGATGGCGTCCATCGCGCCCGCCGCGTCGGCCTTCCTGGTGGTTTCGCTGTTGCCGTAGTCGAAGCAGCAGCCGCCGTTGACATGGGTGCCACTGGTGATCATGTACATGCCTTCGGGCGCGGCGCCGGTGGGAATTCCCGTGAGATGGCCGTCCCGCCAGTAGCTGTTGCCGGGGTTCGTGTGCAGCGCGTAGGCCTTGTCCCCGCCGACCGTCAGCGACTCGGCCGTCGCGTTCGTGGGGCTGCTCTGGTTCGAGCCGGGAACGGCGCTCGATCCCTGGTACCACATGTCATTGCCGTGACTGGACTGGTCGTAGAGCACGGTGATGACGCAGGAGGTGCCGGCGCAGAACGAATCCTGTGCGGCGGCGTCCGCGACGCCGCCCGGCGTCAGGACCCCGATGTTCCTGGTGGTGTTGTCCGACGAACGCCGGACCTGGTAGAGGCTGCCGTTGTACGAGCCGTACAGCGCGCGCACTGTGCTGTGCGCGGCCACGCACGGCGTGCCGCCGGCGGCGTAGATGTCACAGGGGCCGGTGGCGGCCGCCGATGCCGGCGCCGACCACGTCACTGCGGCCGCCAGCAGGGCGAGCGCTATCGCGATACGAGACCACATTGTCCGCTCCCGTCAGCTGGTGGACCACTTCTGGGTGGCTTGGCCGTTGCAGGTCGACAGTTGGACCAGGGTGCCGTTGGCGGTGCCGGAGTTGGTCAGGTCGAGGCACAGTCCTGATTGGACACCCTTGATGGTGCCGTCGGAGTTGATGGTCCACTGCTGGTTCACCTGGCCGTTGCAGTTCCAGATGATGACCTTGGTGCCGGGCGTGGTGCCCTGCCCGTTGGCGTCGATGCAGCGCATGCTGTCGCCGCTGTAGACGGTCAGTGCCCCGGCGGCCGTGTGGGTCCAGGTCTGGTTGGTCCCGCTGTTGCAGTCCCAGATCTGGAGCTGGGTGCCGGCGGTGGTGCTGTTGTTGTTGACGTCGAGGCAGCGGTTGGCTCCGGTGTTGCGCACCGCACCCGTCGTCGATCCGCCGCCGCCGCTGCCGCCGACCCCGGCGGCGGAGATCACCTGCTGCGCGCCCGACGGCCAGTTGGTCCCGCTCACCTGGACGTTCCCGCTCAGCACGTTGTTGTGCGGCGGCCCGGTGGCCACGTTGGTCGAGCCGCCGTTGTACCAGTTGGTCGAGAACGTGTTGTCGTTGGTGTTGTTGTTGCCGTTGGCGTTGGTGAACGCCCACACGCCGGAGTCCTGCACCACGTTGTTCGACAGGTTCACGTACCGCGAGCCCTCGTCCAGATAGAGCCCGACGGAGTGCTGGTTGTCGTAGACGTAGTTGTGGTCGAAGGAGCTGCCCGGGTTGGCGGACAGGTTGTAGAGGCTGCCGCCGTCGTGGAAGATCCGCTTGGTGCCGTGCACGCGGTTGTAGCTGACGACGGTGTCCCGCAGCGTCGTCGCGGTCGTGTAGACGGGCTGGTAGTTGTACAGGCCGCGGTTGCGGTAGTCCTGGCTGCCGCCGGCGTCGTTGGCGCCCCAGCCCCAGCCGATGTCGATGCCGTCATAGGCGAGGTTGGACACCTCGTTGTGGGTGACGACGGCGTGCGTGACGTAGGTGGACAGGATGCCGGCCATGTCCTTGTAGTCCTTGGCCACGCCGGTGACCGTGTTGTTCGTCAGCGTGATGTCCTTGTCCACCATGGCCGGGTTGGACGGGTGGTGGGCGTCGGGCCGCACGCCGCCGACGACGATGCCCGCGCCGGAGTCCTCGGTGAACGTGTTGTGGTCGACGGTGATCGACGAGGCGCCGAGCCCGACGCCGGACGTGTGCGCGTCGGCGTCGTTGCCGATGCCGAGCGCGACCTCGCCGAGGTTGGTGAAGGTGTTGCCGGAGAAGGTGATCCCGCTGGCCGCCGAGACCTGCACGGCGGCGGGGGCCTGGGCCCAGTCGTTGCGTGCGCCCTCGAACAGCTGGCAGCCCGACTGGCAGGAGCTCAGGAAGTCGGACGGCTGCTGCTCGGCCCTCGGGAAGAACGTGCCGCTCTGCTGGTCCGCGTAGCCGACGGAGGTGCTGGGGGTGAGCCACGTGGTGTGCTCGAAGTGAAGGCCCGTGAAGGCGATGTCATGCGCCGGGGCGCTGTAGCTGCCGCCGATGTCGAGCAGGGAGGTCAGGCGTGGCAGCTCGATGTCGCTCTGTGCCGGGTTCTTGCCGGCCGGCGCCTTGTAGAACAGCTGCCCGGCCGCCGGGTCGAGGAACCACTGCCCGGCGCTGCTGAGGAAGGAGTACGAGTTCTCCAGGAACATCTGACCGCCGCCGAACGGCTTGGCCAGCGTGTCGTAGCCCCAGTTGTTGTTGTTCCACGCGGGCTGCTGCATGGTGATCACGTTGCCGCTGATGTGGTCGACCGGCGCGAACCGGTCGGTGAAGGAGTTCTGGCTCTCCACCTCGATCCGGTTCTGCTCGGGCAGCGTGGCCAGGTAGTTGAGCCCGGAGTTCACGATGGTCATGCCGGCCGTGGTGATCTGCACATCGTTGCGGGACAGCGAGATCGCCGCGCGCGGGGCCAGCGAGCCGTCCACGAACAGCTGCCGGGAGTCGATGCCCTTGGGCACGGACGCGACGTAGATGTTGGCCGCGGCGTCCCGTACGGACCAGCCCGTGACCTGCTGTCCGCCGGACAGGATCGGGGTCTGGCCGGCCGCCGCCTGCCAGGTGACCTGGTGCCCGGCGCCGGGGGAGTCCGCGCCGGTGAACGTCAGGGGAGAGGTGAGACGGTAGGTGCCGCCGGCGAGTTGCACGGTCACGTCGTTGCTCGCGGACTGGGCGCGGGCCAGCTGCTGCGCTCTGGACGGGGTAGCGACGGGTTGGTCGGCAGTGCCGGGGTTGCTGTCGTTGCCGGTGGGGGAGACGGAGATGGTGACGGTGGTGGCGGCGTGCGCCGGGGCCGTGACTAACACGGCCCCAGTGAGGGCGGCGCAGGCCGCCACGAGCACCGTCGTGGTGCGGCTGGACATGGCTTCGGTGCCTTCCGGTGCAGGGAAACGGGCGGTCAGCGGAGCATGAAGTCCTGGTTGGTGCCGGGCGCGTTCTTGCACGGCCACTGGTCAAGCTGCTGGCCGACGGTGCTGCCGGCGCCGTACACGTCGAGGCACAGGCCGCTGTTCTGGTTGCGGAACTCGTAGGAGCCGTCGGACTGTTGGAGTGGCTGCCAGAGGTTGGCGGCGGTCGCGCCCGGCGATCCCTGGACGATGTCGGGGGTGCCCTGGGCGGTGGAGCCGCCGGCGACCGTCACGTCCTGGCTGGAGTTCTGCGCCCGGAGTTCGCCGTAGCCACCGCTGGCCGACACGAACTGGAACTGCTGGTTGGACTGCCCGTTGCAGGTCCACTGGTCGATCAGCGCGCCCGCGTTCGAGCCGGCGCCGGACACGTCCAGGCACAGGTTGTCGTTGGCCACCACGAGCTGGTGGTTGCCGCTGGGGAAGCCGCCACCGCCGCCGCCCGAGGAGGCCGGCGTCAGGTAGACGGCGAACGCGTCGTGCGACGCCTGGAAGTTGACCGGCACGGTGATGGAACCGCCGGCGGCGCTGACGTTCTGGTTGTAGACGACCTGCGGCGCGGACAGCGGCGCCTGATCCGGGATCCGTTGCACGGTGACGTTCACGGAGCCGTTGTTGGCCAGCCAGGGGACCGCCGACAGACCGTTGAAGGTGACGGACGAGGAGCCGGTGGTTCCGTTGGAGTCGCCGATGATCGCCACCGCGCGCTTGGCGGTGGCGTCCTCCGAGGCCGAGATCGCCGTGGAGCCGACCTGTCCCGAGGTGGCGACCAGGGTGCCGGTCATGTCGGCGTAGTCGCGCAGCGCCCACCAGTTGCCGGTCGGCTGCCAGGTCCCGCCGCTCTGGGTGAGGACCCCGGTGAGGTTGGGGGTGATGCAGCAGACCCAGTTGCCGCGCATGGCGTTGGTGTAGCCGGACTGCGCGAAGCGGGCCAGGTACCACGCGGTCACGCCGGCGGTCTGCCGGTCGGCCGGCTGGTACTCGTTGGCGGACAACGGAACCGGGCCCACACCGGCCGCGGACAGGGCGTTGTTGAGGGACTGGGAGACGGTGACCGGGTCGTCGACGTCGCCCTCGTCGTGATTGGTGATCATGTCCGGCACCGTGCCGGCCGCCTTCACGTGGGACAGCCAGGTCTGCCACTGGGCGGACCGGGCCTGCGGCGTGAACGCGAACGAGGGGCCGACGATCTGCGCCCCCGGCGCGAGCCGCCGGATCTCGCGGTAGGCGGTGTCCCACATCTGGAAGTACTGGGCGCTGTTCACGCCGCGGGTCCAGAACACCGAGATGTCCGGCTCGTTGTCGATGTCGTAGGCGAACTTCAGCCCCGACGCCTGCAACGCGCCCACCGTGGCGTCGATGAAGCTGACCCAGTTGGCGCAGTTGCCGTTGTCGCACGGGTAGGTGGTGTTCGACGGCTGGCCGCCGTTGAGGCCGTAGATGTCGGTGAGCAGTGCCTGGTACTGGGCGTGGTACGGCGGCTGGGTCAGCCGCTTGGCCTCGGCGATCATCGAGTCGAGGTCGGCCTGGGTGGCCGAGCCGTACCGGTAGCCGTCCTTGATCCAGCCGCCGGAGAACCAGCCGCCGCCGCGGAAGGCGGTGATGCCCAACGGCTTGAGGTACTGGTCGACCGGCTGTGTGCCGTCCGAGCTGATGCCGTAGAGGAAGCCCTCGCCCACGCCGGTGGACGGCCCCCGCGTGGTGGCGAGGTCCACGCTCAGGGACGCGGCCGGGGCCGCGTGGCCGGCAGTGGGTGTCAGCAGCGGGACGGCCAGGGCGAGGGCCGCGCCCGCGGCCACCAGCAACCGACCGGGCCAGGGTTTTATTCTCATCGGCTCCTCCTGGGTACCGCACGACGATGTGTAGAACTCATCGGGCGAGCTGACGATGTGACCTGTCGGGGCGGAACCGACCTCGGGCTGCCGGGCCCCGGCCGATTCCTTCCCTGTAGCCGCACAGACGGCCGGTCGAATCGGTTCGCCGGCGCGGCCGGATGCTACGGACGGGGGCGACCGGGGGTCAACGGCATGTTTCGTACTCATGCGTGGCCCTGCTGGGACGCGCCGGCGGCGGGTGAAAGTTTCAACCGGCCGCGGACGATTCCGGCAGCGTCACCGCGGCCGACCTTGACGCCGGTGGCGGCCGGGCGTTACGTACATCGCACTGCCTTCCCGGGGATCGGGTGCCGGCCCGCCCGCGATGCGCTGTTCCTCCTCGACCGTGCGCGGGCTTTCCGTCGCGACCACCGCGTCCGTCGAGACGATCTCGGAGGTCTGTCATGTCCCCCTGCGTTCGCCCGTTTCGACCACGACACCCACGACTGGCCGCGGTGATGGCCGTCGTCGCCGCGACGGTCCTCACCTTCGTCGCGGCCCCGCTCGCCCACGCCGCCTCGCCGCTGCGGTCGCTGGCCGAGGCCAAGAGCAAGTACATCGGCACCGAGCTGACCGGCAACATGGTCAACAACTCGACGATCACCTCGCTGGCCGGTGCGCAGTTCGACATGGTCACGCCCGGCAACGAGATGAAGTGGGACACCACCGAGCCGGGCAACGGCTCGTACAACTTCGGTCCCGGCGACACCATCGTGAACTTCGCCCAGTCCCACTCCATGCGGGTGCGGGGCCACAACCTGGTCTGGCACAGCCAGCTGCCGGGCTGGGTCAACGGCCTGCCGCGCAACCAGGTGCAGGGCGCGATGGAGGCCCACATCACCACGGAGGTGAACCACTACAAGGGCAAGATCTACGCCTGGGACGTGATCAACGAGCCGTTCAACGAGGACGGCAGCCTGCGCGCCGACGCCTTCTACAACGCGATGGGCTCGGGCTACCTGGCCGACGCGATCCGCACCGCGCACGCCGCTGACCCGAGCGCCGTGCTGTACATCAACGACTACAACATCGAGGGCGAGAACGCCAAGAGCAACGGCCTCTACAGCCTCGCGCAGTCGATGCTGGCCCAGGGCGTGCCGCTCGGCGGCATCGGCCTGGAGGGGCACTTCATCGTCGGCCAGGTGCCGTCGTCCATGCTGGCCAACATGCAGCGGTTCGCCGCGCTGGGCCTGGACGTCGCGGTCACCGAGTTGGACGACCGCATCCAGCAGCCCGCCTCCGGGGGCAGCCTCCAGCAGCAGGCCACCGACTACGCCACCGTCATCAACGACTGCCTCGCGGTCACCCGCTGCCCCGGCGTCTCGCAGTGGGGTGTCGGCGACGCCGACTCCTGGATCCCCGGCACCTTCCCGGGCTGGGGCACGCCGACCATGTACGACAACAACTACCAGCCCAAACCGGCCTACAACTCCACCGCGACGGCACTGGGCGGCTCCGGCGGCGGAGGCGGCGGCACCACCGGGCCGTTGCACGCGGTCGGCGCGGGCAAGTGCCTGGACGTGCCCAACTCGTCCACCACGCCCGGCACGCAGTTGCAGATCCACTCCTGCACCGGCGGCAGCAACCAGAACTTCACCCTGAGCTCCTCGGGCCAGCTGTCGGTCTACAACGGCGCGGACTGCCTGGACGCCAACGGCAAGGGCACCAGCGCCGGCACCAAGGTGATCATCTGGTCCTGCAACGGGCAGGCCAACCAGCAGTGGAACCTCAACTCCAACGGCACCGTCACCGGCGTGCAGTCCGGTCTGTGCCTCGACGTGAGCGGCGCCGGCACAGCCGACGGCGCGCTGGTGCAGCTGTGGACGTGCAGCGGCGGCAGCAACCAGCACTGGACCTTCGGATGAGCGCGCACGGGAGGTCCACTGTGGAGAGTCGCTGGCCGGTGCTGCTCGGCATCCTCGTCCTGCTCGTGGGTGGCCTGGTGGGTATCACCGCCACGCCGGCCCAGGCCGCGACCTCGATCACGCTCAACGGCTCGTCGGGCGGGCGCACGTTCGACGGGGTCGGCGCGATCAGCGGCGGCGGGGGCAACTCGCGGCTGTTGTTCGACTACCCGGAACCCCAGCGCAGCCAGATCCTGGACTACCTGTTCAAGCCGGGCTACGGCGCCGCGGTGCAGATGCTCAAGATCGAGATCGGCGGCGACACCAACTCGACCTCCGGCGCGGAGCCGAGCATCGAGCACACCCGCGGCGCGGTCAACTGCGACGTCGGCTACGAGTTCTGGCTGGCCCAGCAGGCCAAGGCCCGCAATCCCGACATCAAGCTGTACGGGCTGGCCTGGGGCGCGCCCGGCTGGATCGGCAACGGCAACTTCTGGTCCACAGACATGATCGGCTACCTGTCGTCCTGGCTGGGCTGCGCCAAGCAGCACAACCTGTCCATCGACTACCTCGGCGGCTGGAACGAGCGCGGCTACAACATCGGCTGGTACGAGAACCTGCGCTCCACCCTCAACTCCAGCGGCTACTCCGCGGTGAAGATCGTGGGCGCCGACTCCGACTGGGGGATCGCCAACGACATCAACTCCAACCCGGCCTTCGCGTCGGCGATCAGCGTCATCGGCACGCACTACCCGTGCGGCTACCGCTCCGCGCAGAGCAACTGTGGCGTGCCGGCCGCCGCCACGAACTCCGGAAAGACGTTGTGGGCCAGCGAGAACGGCTCGGACGACTACAACTCCGGGTCGCAGGCGATGGCTCGCGGCATCAACCGCGGCTACATCGACGGCAAGATGACCGCGTACCTGAACTGGCCGATCGTCGCCGCGATCACGCCGAACCTGCCCTGGCCCACCATGGGCCTGGTGCTGGCTTCGCAGCCGTGGTCCGGGCACTACTCGGTGGGCAAGAACGCCTGGGTGCAGGCGCAGACCACCCAGTTCACCGCGCCCGGCTGGCACTACCTCGACAGCTCCAGCGGCTATCTCGGCGGCAACCGCAACAACGGCAGCTACGTGACGCTGAAGTCCACCAACAACAGCGACTACAGCACGGTCATCGAAACAGTCGACGCGGGCAGCGCGCAGACGGTGAACTTGTCCGTGACCGGCGGGCTGTCCACCGGCGCGGTGCATGTGTGGTCCACCAACCTGAACTCCAACAACCAGGCCGACTACTTCGTGCACGAGTCCGACATCACGCCGTCCGGCGGCAGCTACAGCGTCACCTTGCAGCCCGGCAGGGTCTACACCATCAGCACCACGACCGGGCAGGGCAAGGGAACCGCGGCCGGTCCCGCCTCCGGCGGCTTGAGCCTGCCGTACGCCGACAACTTCGACAGCTACGCCACCGGCGCCGAGGCAAAGTACCTGATGGACTGGCAGGGCGCCTTCGAGGTCGCGGGCTGCGGCGCCGGGCGGGCGGGGCAGTGCGTGCGGCAGATGAGCGCGCAGGCCCCGATCACCTGGGACGCGCTCTCGGATCCGCATGCCCTGCTCGGGAACACGGGCTGGAGCAACTACACCGTCTCGTCGGACGTGCTGCTGGAGAAGTCCGGGTACGCCGAACTGATGGGCCGAGCCGGTTCGCAGGACTACTCCGGCGCCGGCGGGATCAACGCCTACCACCTGCGGGTCAGCGACAACGGCGCCTGGTCCGTCCTGCGTACGAACACCGGGGCCAACGTCACCACGCTGGCCCACGGCACCGTGGCGGCGCTGGGCACCAACCGCTGGCACAGCCTGGCCCTCACGTTCGCCGGCAGCACCATCACGGCCAGCATCGACGGCGTGACGGTCGGCTCGGCCAACGACTCCACGTGGGGCGCGGGCCAGGCCGGCTACGCCACCAGCCAGGGGGAGACGGCGCAGTTCGACAACCTGTCCATCACTCCCGGCAGCGGCGGCGGCACCGGCGGCGCGACCGCGACGATCGTCGGGGCCGACTCGGGACGCTGCGTGGACGTGCCCGGCGCCAGCCAGACCCCCGGCACCCAGGTGGAGCTGTGGGACTGCAACGGCGGCGCGAACCAGCAGTGGACGGCGACCGCCGCCGGTGAGCTGCGGGTGTACGGCAGCGCCTGCCTCGACGCCGCCGGTCAGGGCACGGGCGCCAAGGTCGACATCGCCACGTGCACCGGCGGCGCCAACCAGAAGTGGGCCGTCAACGACGACGGCACGATCACCGGAGCCCAGTCCGCGCTCTGCCTCGACGCCACCGGGGCGGGCACCGGCAACGGCACGCTGATCGAGCTGTGGACGTGCAACGGCGGCGGCAACCAGCGATGGAGCCGCGACTGAGGAACCGGCTAACCGAGGGTCCACCGCTGATTGGTCCGGCCGTTGCAGGTCCACAACTCGACCTGGGCCCCATCGGCGGTGGACCCTCCCGTCACGTCCAGGCACAGTCCCGACTGGACACCGGTGATCGTGCCGTCCGGGCCGACCAGCCACTGCTGGTTGGCCCGTCCGTTGCAGGGCCAGACCGTGACCGGTGTGCCCGGCGTCGTGCCGTGCTGGTAGGCGTCCACGCACTGCGTGACGCCGTTGAGCGTGACCGTCAGCTGACCGGACGGCGTGCGGGCCCAGGCCTGGTTGGGACGCCCGCTGCAGGACCAGATCTGGAGCTGCGTGCCGGGCGTGGTGGAGTTCGGCACGTCCAGGCACTTGCCGGCGGCCCGGACCTGGGTGCCGGCGGGCCGCGGCGCGGTCGTGGTGTTCCCCGGTTGAGGTCGGGGCTGCGGCGGGTTCGCCGTCGTGATGGCGGATGTGCCCACGCGCGGCGGTGAAGAGACGGTGGGCATGGCCTGCGGCGGCGCCACCACGTCGAAGGGGGAGCCGGGTGTGTCGGTGTCGACCGTGGACGACGGCGTGACCGGGAACCGCCATTCCGACGAGGGCGCCGGCACGGCCACGGGCTCCGGCGACGGCCAGTTGGTCGCCAGGAAGATCACCACCGAGCAGACCAACGCGCCGGCCGTGGCCGTCCACACCACCGCCGCGTCGAGCCGCTGCCGGCCGCGGTGTCGTGGCTGATCGTCGAAGGGCTCCATAGCGCGCGCAGCTTACGCGACGACCCCGCCGGCCTTACGCCGGCGGGGCCGTTGGTTTTGTTCTACCGCAACGGAAGTCTGCCGCGACGGAAGCCGAATCGGCTGTATTCGATCCTTTCGACGCCGACGCGGCCACCTGGGCCGGCGACGCTGCGCGAACCGGGTCGTCCGGTCAGGCCCGGTTCAGTTGCCACTGCTGGTTGGCCCCGCCGTTGGCGGCCCACTGCACGACCTGCGCCCCGTCGCTCGTCGCCGCACCGTTGACGTCCGCCACCAGTCCGCTGTCGTGGCTGACGATGGTGTAGTAGCCGTTGCCGGTGGACCGCAGATACCACATCTGGTTGGCGCCGCCGTTGGCCGTCCACTGCTGCAGTTGCAGCCCGGCCGTGCTGCTGTTGGCGTTGACGTCGAGCACCTTTCCGCTCGGGACGTACTGGAGGGTGTAGGAGCCGTCGGAGGTCGTGGCGATGGTCCAGGTGGCGGTGCCGCTCTGCTGGACCACCTTGGCACCGTCCGCGGTGGAGTTGCCCGCGACAGCGAGCGGCTTGCCGCTGTTGCGGTTGACGATGTGGTAGTTGCCCGCTGCGGGTCCGTCTCCGCCGCTTCCGGCGAGGGTGAAGTACTCCACCGCGTCGGTGAAGACGGGGCTGCCGGACTTCGTGGTCGACAGCTGCAGGTACACGCGGTTGCCGGTGGCCGGGGCGGTGAAGGACACCGGCTGGGTGACCCGCGAGCCGAGCGGGACGGTCAGGGTCGTGCTTCCGGACGCCACGACCGCGCCGTCCGGCGCGTCGAGCCGCGCCGTCCAGGTGAAGCCGACCGAGGTGTCGGCGAGGTCGTCGTTGAAGACGGTGATGTTGCGGGTGACCGTGGAGTTCCGGGCGTAGTTGGGCACGGCCTGCGGCAGAGGGAAGGCGCCGTTGGAGTCCGAGACGCCGGAGGCCGACCAGAACGGCAGGTCGACCGCGGCCACCGGGTTGAACGCCGCCTGCACGCGCTGGATCTGCGGGTTGCTCCAGGGGTCCGGCAGGTTGTCCGCGCCGTAGATGGGGCGACCGCCCTCCTCCGGGGTGAAGTCGGTGGTCCGCACTCCCGGCACGACGCTGGCCCAGGCGGACAGCAGCGTGTACGGACGCAGGTCGGTGGCGTTCTTGCCGCGCTTGGCCAGGGTTGCCGTGGCGAACCACTCGAAGCCCTGCTTGGTGTCGCATGCCGGCCAGATGTACTCGCCCTCGCCGTCGGGCCGCCCATTCACGGTGATCAGGCCCTCCCCGTACCGGCCGAAGCCGTCGACGTAGTGCGGGAACACCGCGAAGTTGGCGTACGTCATGCCGGGATACCCGTTGAGATTCCCGCCGCTGCCCAGCTCGACAATGACCGGCCGGGTGCCGTCGGCGCCGTTGATCGCCGCGTACAGGTCCTTCTCGAACTGTTCGGAATCCTGGCCGCTCTGGTTCGGCTCGTTGACCTGGCTCCAGCGGATGACCGCGGGGTGGTTGCGGTCGCGCAGGACCAGCGCACGGGCGTGGTTGACCATGTTGTCGTGCCCGGCGTTCCAGTCCTGCCCGGATTGGGAGCCGCGGATCGCGGTCTCGTCGATGATCATCAGGCCCATCTCGTCGGCGACATCCAGCATGTACGGGCTGGCGGGCTCCTGGTGGATGCGCAGCACGGTGAAGTTCAGCCGCTGGTAGTTGTCCACCGTCTGGGGCCAGCCGCCGTTGTTCGACGAAGGGGGCAGGAAGCCGGGCAGGGTGTCGTAGGCGTCGCCCTTGCCGCCGTTGTTGATCCGGTCGTAGTCGGCACCCTGGAGGTTGTCGCCGCGGAAGTTCACGCGCACGCCGTTGAGGTAGTAGTAGTCACCGTTCTGGGTGGCCTCCCGGAACCCGAACCGGTACGTGGCGTCGCTGGTGTGCCCGTCATCGGTGACGGCATGCACCGTCAGCCGGTGCAGCTGCGCCTGGTACCCCGACCGGTACGGCACGTTGGGCCACCAGTACGAGGTGCTGTCGAGGTTCCACGCGACCGGCCCGACGGTCACGGTCGCGGTCGAGTGGGCTGCCACGGTGACCGTGCGGCTGGGCAGTTCCGGGTAGCTGAAAGCCGTTGCGTTGTTGGAGGACAGCGATCCGGTCAACGTCACCGACCGGGAACTGCCCGACGTGTTACGCACCGACACGTCGTAGCTCAACGTCTTGTTCGCCACCGACGTACGCACGAATGTGTCACTGACGTCCACCGCCGGGTACGTCCGCAGGAACGCCGAGCGGTAGATCCCCTGGGGGACCGCCTCGGACCACTCGGCGGCGTCGGGCACCAGGTACCGGCCGTTGGATGCCTTCAACGCGCCGCGGCCCTTCACGTCGACGCTGATCGTGTGGGTGCTGCCGGGGGCCGCGTAGGCGGTGATGTCGAAGTTCGACGGCGTGAACGCCGTGGTCTGCGTCGCCACCACCCGGCCGTCGACCGACAGCGTCGCCTGGTGATTGACCGCCCCGAACTCGATCCACGTCGACTGCGGCTGACCCGAGTCGGGCACGGTGATGTCGCGCGAGTACACCGCCTCGTTCACGTCGGTGAAGCCCTGCTTGTACCAGCCGCCGCCGGGCACGGTGATCGAGGTCGCCCCTCGACCCGTCGGCGTGAAACTCCACGTCCCGGCCAGGTCGACCGAGGCGATCGCGGCGGCGCCGGCAGCTGCGGCCGCGGGGGCTGGCTGTGTTGCGACGGCCGGCTGTGCTGCGGCGGCGGGTTGTGCCGTGTCGATGATCGCGAGGAGTGTGGCGCCGGCCAGCGCCGCGTGGGCGAAGCGCTGCGATAGCCGGCGAGGGCTGTTCTCACGCATCAAGAAACCCCTTTCGCGGGTGTCGCTAGCCGGCGGCGACGATCCGCCACTGCTGGTTGGCGCTGTTGGTGTCGCTCCACTGGCCCAGGTCGCCGCCGCTGCCGGTGCGGCCCATGCCGTCGACGAACTTGCCGGTGGCGCGGTTCTTGATCCGCACGTTGTTGGCGTCGGTCAGCACTGTCCACTGTTGACTGGTGGCGTTGGTGTCGCCGCGCTGGCCCACCACCGCGCCGTCGGTCGTGTTGCCCTGGCCGTCGAGGTAGAGGCCGGAGGCGCGGTTCTTGACGCGGACGTAGTTCCCGTCGTTCTCGACGACCCACTGCTGCTCGTAACGGCTGTTGTCGCCGCTGCGCTCGACGGCCTCGGCGCCGCCGGCGGCGTCGACGTACAGGCCGTTGGCGGCGTTGACGATCCGCACGTACGTGCCGCCCCCGTTGCCGATACCCCACGCGTACTGAAGTCGGGTCAGTCCGGACGGGTTCACCAGTGACAGCGCGATGTTGGCGCCGGCGCCGGTCTTGGTGGTGAGGCTGTACCAGTCCCCGTCACGCAGGCCGGGCCAGAAGACGCTGCCCATGCCGAGGTTGCGCAGTTCGCTGCTGACGCCGCGGATGTAGTCGGCGAAGAAGGAGCCGCTGGGGATGCTGTAGTCGATGGGGTCGTAGTGGACGCCGTTCTTGCTGCCCGGACCCATCGGGCCGCCCCATTCGGTGGCCACGGTGCGGCTGGCGTAGCCGCCGATGGAGTTGGCGATGTGGTTCGCCCACTCGGTCTCGTCCTCGTAGCCGGCGAAGAAGGAGTAGTCGTGCACGGCCAGCAGGGTGTTGTCGAGGCGGTGGTCGTTGCCGACGGCGGCGACGTTCTGGGCGTCCCCGGTGCCGTCGAGGATCACCCGGCCGCGCGGCACGTTGGAGTAGCGGGACAGCCAGTCGTTGTAGGCGTTGTCGAGGGATGCGGCGCTGTAGCCGTAGGGTTCGTTGATGACCTCGAAGTAGGCGTTGGCGTTGCCGGCGTACCGGGCGACGACCTTGTCCCACATCTGGTTGAACCCGGTGGTGCTGGTCGGTTTTCCGCCGGTGTAGGCCCAGTAGGCGAGGATCACCCGGCCCTTGGTCAGCGCGGTGTCG
Source organism: Kutzneria sp. NPDC051319 (assembly GCF_040682195.1). Lineage (NCBI taxonomy): Bacteria > Bacillati > Actinomycetota > Actinomycetes > Pseudonocardiales > Pseudonocardiaceae > Kutzneria > Kutzneria sp. NPDC051319. The sequence goes on from NZ_JBFBAM010000022.1 coordinate 107,732, forward strand.
ATCGCGCCGGTGTAGGTGCCCCAGTAGTTGGCGACGGTCGGCTCGTTGATCGGCATCCGGACCGTGTTGGCGCCGGTGATCGAGTCCAGCTGCCCGACGACGCGGTCGGCCACGGTGGCGGCGGAGGAGTAGGTGTCCGAGGCGCCCAGTCCGGACACGTACAGCACGCCGTTGACGAAGTTGTCCCGCTGGTCGGCCCAGTTCACGCCGCGGAACTGACTCGTGGACGCGAAGGCCGAGTGCTGGCCGGCGACGAGGGTTCCCGCGGCGAGCACGAACACCGCCACCATCCTCGACACGATTGATCTCATGGTCATTCCTCCCACGCCGGCATTATTTCCTTGGTGGACAACGATGATCCGTCCGGACCGTAGCAGGGACATCGGTCGCAGCGCACGCCTCGCGCGGTCGGCTTCCGTTGCCGCATGTAAGTTTCATGGCCCCTTGGGCCGGCTGGTCCGGACTGACATGCGACTTCGACTCGATTCGACGACACTGCGTCGGCCGTCGCGGTGGACACCTCCGCGCAGGGTTTGTAATTCGAGGCGAACGACGGAAGGGGAATGATCGAATGGACAGAAACGAACGATGGATCCGCGGTGTCACCGGGATCGCCGTGATGGCGCTCGCCGCCGCCGGCCTCACCGGGCCGGCCGTTGCCGCGACCACGGCCGGCGCCACGGTCTCCGTCAACGCGGCCGGCGGACTCGGTTCCATACCATCGAACGCGATCGGCCTCAACACCGCCGTCTACGACGGACACATGAACGACCCGGCGATTCCCGGCCTAGTCAAGGCCGCCGGCATCACGGCGCTGCGCTATCCCGGCGGCTCCTACGCGGACATCTACAACTGGCAGACCAATGTGGCCCAGGGCGGATACGACGCGCCGAACACCAGCTTCGCCGACTTCATGAAGACGGCGCAGGCCACTGGGACGAACCCGATCATCACGGTCAACTACGGCACCGGCACCGACGCGCTGGCGCAGGCGTGGGTGCGCGAAGCCGATGTCACCAACAACTACGGGATCTCGTACTGGGAGGTGGGCAACGAGGTCTACGGCAACGGAACCTACGGGGCGAACTGGGAGGCCGACAGCCGCTGCACCGATGCGGCGGGCAAGCCGGTGACCGTCGGCAGCGCGCCGGCCCAGACCTACAACTGCGGGCCGGCCACGTACGCGGCCAACGTGCTGAAGTACAGCACGGCGATGAAGGCGGCGAGCCCGAACATCCACGTCTGCGCGGTGCTGACCACGCCCGGGTACTGGCCGGACGGCGTGACCAACCCGACGACCAGCCCGCAGCCGTGGAACCAGACCGTGTTGACCGCGCTGGGCGCCAGGACCGACTGCGTGATCGTGCACTACTACCCGGGCGGGTCGACCACGGCCGGGATGCTGACCGATCCCAACGACATCCCCGGCGTCATGTCCACGCTGCGGTCGCAGATCAGCCAGTACGCCAAGGTCGACCCGGCCGGGGTGAAGATCGTCGTCACCGAGACCAACTCCACCATCGACCTCGACACCCAGCCGGCCGCCCTGTTCGGCGCGGACATGTACATGAGCTGGCTGGAGCACGGCGTCACCAATGTGGACTGGTGGAACGAGCACAACGGCCCCGGCACGCCGAGCGTGGTCAACGGCGCGCAGGACTACGGCGACCAGGGCATCTTCTCCAGCGGCGCCAACGGAAGCGGCGTCACCGAGCCGGCGGTGAACACGCCGTTCTCGCCGTACTACGCGATCCAGATGTTGTCCAGGCTGGGTTCTCCGGGCGACCAGATGGTCACCTCCTCGTCGGCCAACGCGTTGGTGCGCACGCATGCGGTGCGCCGGGCGAACGGCAGCCTGGACGTGCTGATAGACAACGAGGATCCGAGCACCACGTACACGGTCAATCTGAACTACAACAACTTCACGCCTTCGGGATCGCCGACGGTGTTCACACTGGCCAACAACGGCACCGCGATCACCAGCACCACCCAGTCCTCGGCGACCTCGGTCACCGTCGCGCCGTACTCGCTGACGGTCGTGCAGGTGCCGGGCAGCGGCGGAACCGGCACCACGGCGCCGGGTGCTCCCGGCCAACCGACGGTGTCGAACCTGACCTCCACCGGCGCCGTGCTGAGCTGGCCGGCGGCGACCGCGGGCAGCTACCCGGTCGCGCGCTACGACGTGTACGCGGGCGGTTCGCTGGTCACCACGACCACCGGCACCTCGGTCACCCTGGCCGGGCTGACCATCGGCGCCACCTACACCGACAACGTCGTCGCCGTGGACACCCACGGCAACGCATCGCTGCCGTCCGCGCCGGTGACCTTCACCGTGCCACCGCCGGCCGACAGCAGTTGTGCCGTGCACTACGACGTCACGAGCAGTTGGCCCGGCGGCTTCGGCGGCAGCATCACCGTCACCAACCGGGGTTCGACGGCGGTGGACGGGTGGCGCCTCACGTTCGCCTGGCCGGACGCGGGGGAGGCGGTGCAGTCCGGCTGGAACGGAACCTGGAGCCAGACCGGTCAGCAGGTGACTGTCACCAACGCCGACTGGAACCGCACCATCGCCGCCGGCGGCTCGGCGGCGCTCGGTTTCAACGGGACGAACACCGGCGCGGCCCCGGCGCCGACCGTGTTCTCCCTCAACGGAGCCGTGTGCTCCTCGGTGTAGCAGAACGGCCGGCGCTCCGCGATCGGAGCGCCGGCCGTTCCCACGGTCGTCACGGGGTGCGCAGACTCCACTGCTGGTTGGCCTGCCCGTTGCACGACCACAGCTGGATCTTCGTGCCGCTGGTCGTGCCCTGGCCCGTCGCGTCGAGGCACAGGCCCGACTGCACGCCGGTGATCGTGCCGTTGGCGTTGACGGTCCACTGCTGGTTGGTCTGGCCGTTGCAGTCCCAGGTGATCACCTGGGTGCCGTTGGCCGTGCCCCGGCCGGACGCGTCGAGGCACTTGTTGCCGTAGGCCGTCAACTGCCCGCTGGACGTGACCGTCCACAGTTGACTGTCCTGCTTGGCGCAGTCGGCCAGCTGCGCCTGGGCGCCGTTGGTGTTGGACACGTCCAGGCACCGCCCCGACTGCGTGCCCACGAGCTGCTTGCCGGCGGGCGGCGGCGGGGGCGGGGGCTGGTTGGAGTCGAACTGGCTGAAGAACTTCCAGACCTCGCCGGAGGTCCAGGTGTGCCAGCCGTCACCGGTGGATCCGTCGATCGGGCCGGGGTCGTGGCCGGCCCCGTCGAATGCCGCCCAGACGACCGGATAGCCGGCCTTGCAGCCGGAGTAGGCGGTGACGATGTGGGTCAGGCTGCCCTGGGCCGGCTCCGGCGGATTCTGTGGCGTGCAGCCGTTGTTGCGGACGAAGGTGTCGCGCAGCGCCCGGCCGTTGGAGATCGGCAGCACGTTGTCGCGCAGGCCGTGCAGCCCCATGTAGGCGATGGGCTGGGTGCCGCCGCTGCAGCCGCTGAGGTTCGCGCCGGAGTACACCGCGACCGCGCGGAAGACGGTCGCCCGGGCGCAGGCCAGGGCGTAGGTCATCGCGCCGCCGTAGCTGAAGCCGGCCGAGAACAGCTGGGCGGTGTCGACGCACAGGCCGCCCTCCAGCTGCCTGATCATGTCGTCGACGAAGGTCACGTCCTGGCCGCCGGAGTTGCCCCAGCCGTTGCCGATGCCCTGCGGCGCGACGAAGATCGTGCCGTTGCCGGCGCTGTCGGCCAGCCGCCGCAGGCCGTAGTAGGACCAGTTGTAGCCGTCGGTGCCGCCCGAGTCCACGTCGTTGGCGGTGCCGCCGACCCAGTGGAAGCCGAAGACCAGCCGGTAGGGGTGGTTGTTGTCGTAGTTGGCCGGGACCCGCAGGATGTAGCTGCGGTTCTGGCCGCTGCTCTGGATGGTGTGCGTGCCGCTGGCCAAGGTCGGGGCCTTGCCGCAGCCGGCGGTCGACGCCGCCGGGTGGGCGGCCGGGCCGGTGGTGGTCGCCGACGCGGCCTGCGCGGCGCCGGTCATGGTCAGGAGCAGTGCCGCCGCGGCCGCGACTGTCCCGAGCAGGGTCCTACATTTCGACATCACGCGTCTCCCTAGCCGAGAGTCCACTGCTGGTTGCTGCCGCCGTTGCATGTCCACAGTTCGGCCAGTGCGCCGTCGGCGGTGGACGCGCCCGTCACGTCAAGGCAGAGCCCCGACTGGACGCCGGTGATCGTGCCGTCGGAGTTGGCGGTCCACTGCTGGTTGGCCTGGCCGTTGCACGACCAGGTCTCCACCTTGGTCCCCGGACTGGTCTGGTTGCCGCTGGCGTCCATGCACAGCGTCGTGCCGCCGAGCGCGACCGTCAGCTGGTTGGACGACGTGCGCGTCCAGGTCTGGTTGGGCTGGCCCGTGCAGCTGCGGATCTGCAGTTGCGTGCCGGGGGTGGCAGACGAGTTGGGCACGTCCAGGCACTTGCCCGCGCCGACCGCGTGCAGCGGCCCGGTGCCGCCACCGCCGCCACCGCCGTTGTTGTTGTAGCCGGCCGCGGTGATGTTGGCCTGCACGGCGTTCTCGGTGGCGTCGGACGGATAGCCCGAGGTCATGACGCCCTCGTAGAAGGTGCCGGTGGATCCCTTGCTGTTGTCGCCACCGGTGCCGAGGATGATCGCCCCCTGCTTGCGCATCGGGTTGTAGCCCGAGACGTTGGGGCGGGGTCCGCTGTAGAACGTCGACAGGCCGCCGGACTGCGCGTTGCCGCCGCGGATGGCCCACTGGTTCGGGCCGCCCTTGATCATCGCCGTCGTGTAGCGGTAGTTGATGGTGGGGTCGTTGGCGTTGTAGTGCTGGTTCACGCCGGAGAACAGGCCGTTCTCCAGGTCGGCCATGATCCACGGGCCGTTGCCCGCGCCGTAGCCCCAGACCCGGATGTTGCCGAAGTAGATGGCCTCCATGGTGCCGTTGCCGTCGTCGTTGCTGTTGGTCTCGGCGTTGCCGTAGTCGAAGCAGCAGCCGCCGTTGTAGTGCGTGCCGTCGACGATGGCGTACATGCCCTCCGGCTGGTCGCCGGTCGCGATGCCCGACGTGTGGTTGTCGCGGTATCCGGTGCCGGCGGCCACGTAGACGCCGTAGGCCTTGTGCCCGTTGAGGGTTGTCGGGGCGGCGGTGGCGTTGGCCAGGTTGTCGGGGCCGCCGGCCGCGCCGCCGGCCGGCGCCTGGGTGAGGTTGTTGCCCTTGCCGGACTGGTCGTAGATGATCGTGATGAGGCACGTCGTGCCGGCGCAGAAGGAATCCTGTGCGGCGGAGTCGGAGTAGCCGTCGACGACCCCGATGTTGCGGGTCGTGTTGTCGGACGAGCGCCGCACCTGGTAGAGGGAGCCGGTGTACGCGCCGTACAGCGCGCGGGTGGTGCTGTGCGCGGCCACACACGGCGTTCCGCCGGCCGCGTAGATGTCACACGGTCCCTGGGCCGCGGCCGGCGCCGCGCCGACCGCGACGCCGACCGCGAGCATCGCCGCCGCGCTCGCCGCCAGTATTCGTCCGGCACGAGGCATCCATGTTCGTCGGACCATAGATGAACTCCCTTCTTCATGGTCGAGTGCGGATGGTGCATGTGTACGACTCATCTGCCGCCCTCAGGACAGCACGACCTGCTGAAACCAACAAGAAGAGGACCTCGGCCCGGCCACGCCGCCGGCAGTAATCGCTGGTCGGGCGACGGAATGGGTAGTACTTATACCGGCGGGGCCATGTAACTTTCCCGGCACGGCAGTGGTTGCCCGCGGTCACCGACCGGTGCTCACACGGTCTGAGCTGCGCGAAGACGACCGCGGCCGGCATCGGGACGATGCCGGCCGCGGTCGCCGGGAGTGCGCGTCCACCTGCCATCCACAGTGGACCGGGGTGATTCCGGTCAGCCGCAGCCGATCCGGCTGGTGCCCAGGGCCACGTCGTCGAACCAGAGCCCGTCCGGACCGCCGCCCCCGTAGCTTTCCCAGCCCAGCTTCAGATCGGTCAGCTTCGGCCGCCAGGCGCGCCCCAGCCACTGGTCGTCGATGTTCGAGGTGGGCACGCCGTCCTCGGTCAGGCCGGGCACCGCGGACCCGTTGACCCAGGTGTGGATCTGGCCGTCCGTGCCGCTGACGGAGAACTCCACGCACGTCCAGGCGTTGACGGGCAGCGGCACGCTCTGCGCGACGCCGGCCGGGCTCTGGTCGGGCAGCGTGGCGTCGTCGGACTGCCGGTTCCACATCAGGGCGCCGTTCTGGCCGCCGAGCCGGAGGTCGGTGTCGCCGGCCGCGCCGTCGTTCATGGCCAGGAACGTCACGTGACCGGTGGGCAGCGGGGTGGTGTGCCTGAGCCAGAACCGCACGAACCAGGTGGGGCTCGCGGCTGGAGGGTCGGTCGTGTCGTCGACGAACACGTGGTTGCAGTACCCGTCCGCCCCGGTGACCTGCAACGAATGTGTGCCCGTGTGCGCCGAGGCGGTGGTGATCGCCGCCGTGCCGGCGCCCGCGCAGTTGGGCGTCACCGTGCTCCAGCGCCCCGACGGCGCCGGACCGGTCTGGTCCTCGAACCCGTCACAGCGGATGGCCGTGGACGCCGCGCACCCGGAGCCGGCCGGCGGCGTCGTTGTCGTGGTCGTCGTTGTCGGTGGGGTGCGGTCGTTGCAGGGCTGTCCGTTCACCGCGAAGTCGACCGGCACGTCATTGGTTCCGGAATACGTTGCCTGGAAACCGAAACTCGTCGACCCGCCGGTGGGAATCGCGCCGTTGTAGGGCTCGTTGGTCGCGGTGACCGCCGTCCCCGTCTGGGTCACCTGCGCCGACCAGCCCGATGTCACGTGCTGATTGCCGCCGAACGTCCACGTCACCGTCCACGAGGCGACGGCGGGGCCGTTGTTGGTCACGGTGATGGTCGAGGTGAACCCACCCGCCCACTGGTTGATCTGATCGGTGACCTGGCAGATCGGGGTCGCGGCCGGCTGCGGGTCGCTCGTGGCCCGTGCGTTCGGCACGACGACCGCGGCGAGCACGAGGCCGCCGAGCGCGGCGAGGGTCGCAGCGAGATGCCAAGCGGATGTCCTGCGGCGTAACGCATCCATGTCAGTCCTGACGTCGGTGGGCGTCGAGCGGTGTGACGCCGACGTGGCCGAGGAAGGTCGCGCCGGCGGCTGCTGGCCGGCCCCGAACCACCAGCCGCCGGTCGGTCAACTCGCGCAGGTCATGCCGTTGACCGTGAATGCCGTCGGGGGCGCGCTCGAATTCGACCAGCTGCCCTGGAAACCGAACGATGTCGACGCGCCGGCGGCGACGTTGCCGTTGTAGCCGGCGTTCACCGCGGTGACGTGCGCGCCGGACTGGGTCACCGTGGCGTTCCAGGCGCTGGTGATCCTCTGGTCACCGCCGAACGTGAAGGCCGCCGTCCAACCCGACCACGGCGTGGCGCCGGTGTTGGTGACGGTCACGCCGCCGGTGAAACCGCCGGGCCAGGTGTTCGGCTGGTAGGTGACCTTGCAGCCGCCGGGCGTGCCGGACGTGCCGGGCTGGAGCGTGATCATCGTCGCGGTGTACGGGGCGATCGTCTGCGACGCCGAGGTGCCGGTGGTCGTCGTGGTGATGCCGGTGCCGGGCGGTGCGAGCGTGGCCACGGTCGGTGCGGCGCCATTGGGCGTGAACCCGGTGTAGGCGAGGTTCACCGTGTAGCTGGTGCTGGGATCGTCGTTGACGAGCATGACGCGCAGCGAGCCGTCCGCCGCCTTCACCGCGTAGGACTGCACGAGCGAGGCGGTGGAGGACGCCGACACCAGCGTGTCCCCGGGGTGGATGAACCGGCCGAGCAACTGAAGGCCGTAGTAGGCGGGGAACGGCGTGTCCACGGCCGGTTCGCACACCGTGGCGCCGCTGGCCGTGTCGCAGGTCGCGTCGGAGAGCACGCCGTAGTCGCCGTAGGTCGCGGCGCCGTACAACGACGGCCCGTTGTCGCCGGTCGTGACGATGCCGTTGTGGATCTGCCACCAGTCGACGTTCGCGATGCCCTGGCCCAGCCAGCCGAGATAGTCCTGCTCCAGGTGCAGCGCGTTGACGATGCCCACCGTCTGCTTGCCGGGATTGGACGACACCGAGTTGGTCTCGGTGATCATGATCGGCAGGTTCGGGGGCAGCTGCCCCCGCAGGGACGACACCATGCCCGGGATCTGGGCGTCGGCGGCGAGCAGGCCGGCGTCGGTCGGCCCCGGCGGCGTGACGGTGCTCGGGTTCTGCGGGTACCAGTGCACGTCGGCGAAGCCGATCTGGTTGCCCAGCGCGGACAGGACGGTCTGGTTCCACGGCTGCGGGCTGCCGGCCGAGGTGATGCCGTCCGGCCAGTTGCCGGGCGCGGTGAGCACGACGCCGACCACGATGCTCGGGTCGACCGCCTTCATCGCGCTGATGTACGCCTTGGCGTTCTGCGCGTAGACGGCCGGGCCGCAGTTGGTCGGGTTCGCCCCGGTGGCGCAGTGCTGGTCGGGTTCCCAGCTGCCGCCGTAGGTCCCGTTGCCGTAGATCTCGTTGCCGATCTCCCAGTACTTGATGCCGAGGTGGTGGGTGACGTTGGCGTAGCGCACCCAGTCGGCGGCCAGCTGCGCGCCGCTCTCGGCGGGACTCTGCTTGGCGCCAGCCGTGTCGCCGGTGCCGTAGTTGACGGTGACCATGCCCTGCGCCCCGGTCTGGGCGAGCAGCGTGGCGTACTGGTCGAAGTCCACCGCCTGTCGCTGGCCGGACTGCACATCGGTGTTGGTCCGCCAGTCGTAGATGTCCGACTCCGTGCCGCCGGGGAAGCGGATCACGTTGGTGCCGGCGGACTTCAGCAGTCCGGGGACCGCGGCGTCGGTGAGGGCGGCGTCGTACACCGAGCCGTTGATCCCGATCGCGGTGCTCGGCACGGTCGCGAGCGCGCTGCCGGCGTTCACGCTCACCGACGCGCTCGTGGCCGCGGGCTTGGCGGCAGTGGGCGCGGTCGCCACCGCCGCCGGTGTTGTTCCGGCTGCCCATGTGGCGGACATCAGCGCCACGACGGGCACTGCCGCCCATCGTCTCCAGTGGTCTCGGCGGGACGTCCGCATGCCGCAGCTCCTCGTGTCGTGGTGACCCGGCCACGGCGAGGCTTGGCATGTTTCCCGGCGGGCGTCAATCAACGGCCGTGAGCACCCCGTTCCACCTGGCGAGGCCCGTGAAACTTTCGCCGTGGCTCCGGACGGCCGGCCGCCGCGCGGCGTGGAGGTCGAAGCCGCGGGTGGCCGCCGGGTGCGGAATCGATCGTCGAATTCGACGAATTCAGGGCGGGCCTGCGGAAAGGTGTTCGGCCTTGGTATACGGCGGATGGCCGGCCGGGAAATCCCCTCTGTCGGCTCTTGACGGCCGGTGCCGGGCGGCTGATCATTCGTCACGGCCGCGAGGACTGTGAGCGCTAACAATGTATGGTCCAGCCGCGCCGTCGCCGGGGCGGACATCGTGTCGGCGACCCATTTCCCGGGCGGTTCGTACTGGAGAAGCAGTTGAGATCAGACACTGTGCGGCGGCGGGAGTTCCTCCGGCGGTCCGCGCTCGTCACGGCCGGAATCGTGGTTGCGCCGGCGGTGGTTGTCCCTTCCGCACAGGCGGAAGAGTTGTCGTTGGCATTCGTCGACAACTATCGCACGAATGTCTCGGCCAACCGGACCGTGCAGTCGAATGCGGCGGTGCGCGCGCTCGCCGGAATGCAGCGGCTGTGGCGGACGGGAACGGCGTGGAACAACGGCGCCGGGCTGGATCTGTCGGTGTTGCGGGCGAATGTTCGACACGTGGTCATGGTGACCCGGTCGCGTACCCGGTCGCAGGCGAAGCGGGCGTTCGTCTTCGACCGGCAGCACCAGTCGTACGCGGCGATCGGCGGCCTCGGCCCGCTGGCCGACCTGTACCGCCAGGGCGCGAAGGCGGTCACGAGCATCACGGACGCGCCGGACGGGACGCCGCCGGGCCCGGTGGACGAGGTGATCCCGCCGGGTGCGCCGGCGGGATCGGCGCTCGGCGCGGGGGCCGAGGATTCGGCGCTGGGCCTGGTGGTCCAGTTGGTGGACACGGTGCGTGGGCCCTACGCGTCGGGCAACCCGAGCAAGTACGCCTACCAGTACCCGCGGCCGTGGCGGATGAACGCGGACAGCCGGGTTGTCGACACCGGTCGGGTCGATGCCTTCGGGTACCCGGTCTACGCCTCCGATGTGGTGGTGGCCCCGCAGCTGCTGCGGCAGCGGAGCCTGAGCCCGGTGGACGACGCGGGCTACCCGAGCGGCCACACCAACGCGTTTCACCTGGCGTGCCTGGCGTTGGCCTACGCGGTCCCGGAGCGGTTCCAGGAGTTGGTGGCGCGGGCGTACGACCTGGCCGACACCCGGATCGTGGCCGGCATGCATTCGCCGCTCGACGTGATCGGCGGCCGCATCCTCGCCACGGCGCTGGCGGCCGCGACGCTCGCCGACCCGGCCAACGCCACGCTCAGGACGGCCGCGCGTGACCAGGCGCTGCGCTACTTCACCGCGGAGACGGGAACAACCGCGGACACGCTGTACGCGCGGGCGCACACCGGGCCGGACGAGTACGCGAACCGGCAGGCGAACGCGGCGATGGTCGCCGCGCACTCGACCTACGGGCTGCCGGGCACGGCCGCGCGCACGCCGATGAGTGTGCCGAAGGGCGCGGAAGTCCTTGTGGAGACCCGTCTTCCCTACCTGGACCCGGCCCAGCGCCGCGAGGTGTTGCGCACGACGGCCTTCCCGGCCGGCAACCAGCTGATGGACGGCCCCGAACAGTGGGGACGGCTGAACCTGTTCGCCGCGGCCGACGGTTATGGCTCCTTCGACGCCGACGTCCACGTCGAGATGGACGCGGCACGCGGCGGGTTCTGCGCCGATGACAGCTGGCGCAACGACATCGGCGGCGCCGGCGGCCTGGTCAAGTCGGGCAGCGGCACGCTCACGGTGATGGGTTCGAACCACTACCGCGGCGGCACGCGGGTCGAGGCCGGCACGGTGGTGGCGGCGACGCCGACCGCGCTCGGCTCAGGTCCGGTCGAGGTCGTCGGCGGCGCGTTGAGCCTCGGTCGGGGCCTGTGCGGCGGGGACTACCGCCAGTCGGGCGGCCATCTCGTGGTCCGGCTCGGAGACGTGCTGTCCGGCGAGTCCATGGTGATCTCGGGTGGCGTGCTCGAGATCCTCGTGGACTCCTCGGTGCCGCGCGAGCCGGTCCGGGTGCTCAGCGCCTGCCGCCTGCACGGGCGGTTCGGCGCTATCAAGATCAACCGTCCCGGCCTGCGGGCGGTGCCCACCTACAGCTCGAACTGCCTGTCGATCCGCATCCAGAAGGAGCAATCGTGAAGAGAAGCCTGGCCACAGCGGTCATCCTGGCCCTGGCGGCGCTGGCCGTGCCGGCGGTCGGTCACGCCGACGGCGCCGACGGCGGCAGCTTCTCCGTGCTGAGCCTCAACGTGGCTGGCCTGCCGGAGGGGATCTCCAGCGCCCCGACGCCCCGACAGTCGGCTACCACCGCGATCGGCCAGCGGCTCGGCCCGTACGACCTCGTGCACGTCGAGGAGGACTTCAACTACCACGCCGCCCTCTACGCCGCCGACAACCACGCCTACCGCACGCCGACCAGCGGTGGCGCGGGCGTCGGCAGCGGCCTGAACTCGCTGTCGTCGTTGCCGTACGACGGGGACGACTTCGAGCGCGTGCACTGGAACTCGTGCCAACTCGACTCGGGGGACTGCTTGACCCCCAAGGGTTTCACGTTCATGCGGACGCGGCTGGCCGAGGGCGTCTACGTCGATGTCTACAACCTGCACACCAATGCCGGCACCAATGACGGCGACGAGTCGTCGCGGGCGTCGAACCTGGCTCAGCTGAGCGGTTTCATCCAGTCGCACTCGGCCGGCAACGCCGTGATCGTCATGGGCGACACCAACACCCGCTACACCCGCGCCGCCGACACCATCGCCGGTTTCGGAGCCAGCAACGGACTCACCGACGCGTGGGTGCAGCTGGTCCGGGGCGGCAGCGCTCCGGCGGCGGGCAGCCCGGCGCTGGTGTGCGACGAGCAGGCCGTCACCAACGACTGCGAGGTCGTGGACAAGGTTCTCTACCGCGGCAGCAAGCTCGTCAACCTCAACGCCACGTACTACAACAACGAGCACGCGAAGTTCCTGGACGACTCGGGCAAGATGCTGTCCGACCACGACCCGATCACCGTGAAGTTCAGCTGGTCGCGCAATCCGGCGCTGCGGTTGTCCGAGCAGTTCGGCGGCCCGCACGGCGACTACTTCACCGACGTCGCCTCGGTTCCCGCCGCGGCGCGGGTCCGCACCCTGTCGCTGCGCAGCGGCGCCCGGATCGACCAGCTCGGCGTCACGCTGGACAACGGCGCCACCCTCACGCACGGCGGCACCGGTGGCAATTCGGCGTCGCTGGCGTTGGCCGGCAACGAATACGTCACGTCGGCCACCCTGTGCGGGGGCAGCTACCAGGGCCACACGCGGATCTTCTCGGCCCGCTTCGTCACCAACCTCGGGCACACCCTGGCCGGCGGCCAGGACACCTCGGACTGCGTCACGCGGACCGCGCCCGACGGCTGGCAGATCGCCGGCTTCCACGGCCGGACCGGCGACGAGGTCGACAAGGTCGGATTCCTCTACACCCAGCGGTGATGGCCGGTTCCCGGCTCAGTCGAACGTGATCGCCGACAGCCGGAGACCGGTTGCGGCGCACACGATGAACAGGTCGCAGCGTTCGGGCAGTGGCGGCAGCGCGGCCGTCACTGCCGTCGGGTGCTGGGCCGTCGCGGGTGGCACGGCGAGCAGGGACAGCACCGGGCCGTCGGCCGAGTCGGCATGCAGTTCGACGATGACCGGCCGGTCGCCGAGGTTGCCGCCGACCACGCCCCAGCGCCGAGCGCCGGCGGTCTCGCAGTGCAGAAAACCCAGCCAGGCGCCCGGTCGCAGGGGCGAGAGCACCGGGCAGTCCCGTTCGTCGGTGTCCACGATGGCGATCCCGGCGGTCATGTCGGCCGTGCTCGCGGGAACGGGGCCGGCGGCCAGTTTCCGGCCGGACACGGTGGCGCCGTGCACGGTGATGGCAGCGCTGCCGACCAGGTCGTCGGCCGACCGGCCGACGCAGATCTCATGGGTGCCGCTCTCGACCACCCACCGCTGGGTGATCACGTCCCAGAAGGCCAGATCCGACGTGCGCAGCAGGAAGGTCACGGTGCGGCTGGCCTGCGCGGCCAGGGTGATCTTCTGGAAGTCGCGCAGCTGCTGGTTCGGCTGCGTGACCGCCGACCGGAGTTGCCGGGTGTAGAGCTGCACGACCTCGGCGCACTCCCGGAAGCCGGTGTTGCGGACCTGGACCGAGATCGCCAGCTCCTCGTCGTCGCGCAGGCGGGAACCGCTGAGCCGCAACGGCCCGTAGGCGAACGTGGTGTAGGTGAGCCCGTGTCCGAAGGCGTACAGCGGTTCGCGGCGGGTGTACATGTAGGTCCACTCGCCGGCGACGGTGTCCCGGTCGAGATCGGCCGGCACGTCCGCGTCGGAGCGGTACCAGGTCTGCGGCAGCCGGCCCGCCGGCGACTGCTCGCCGAACAGGATCTCGGCCACGGCCCGATGGGTGTTCAGTCCACTGGGGACGGACCACAGGATGGCCGGCACGTGATTGTCCGCCCACCCCAGGGCGTAGGGGTGCGGGCTGAGCACCACGAGGACGCTGTTCGCGTTGGCGGCCCGGGCCTCGCGCACGACACGCTCCTGTCGGGCCGGCAGGTTCAGGGTCCGGCGGACCTGCTGACGGGTGTCGTCCGGCCTCGGGTCGTCGCCGACGGCCAGCACCACGACGTCGGCGTTGCGGGCCAGGTCCGCGGCCCGGGCGGCGCCGTCGACCAGGACCTCCCAGCGCAGCGGCGTGGCCAGGGCGCGGTCGGTGGTGGTCGAGGTCGTCCGGTCGGACTCGTCCACCGTCAGGTACGCCCCGGAAGCCAGGTCGCCGGCGAGAAGCGTGCCGTCCGGCTGCTGCTCGGCGGTCAACGTCAGGTCGCCGGCCCGCAGCGCGTAGCGGCCGGGCCGCCACTCGGTCATCTCGAACTCGACATCGAGCGGGTGGCCGGTGTCGGCGGCGACGAGGCGAACCCGGTCCGCGCCGGTGTCGTGCTGGACGTCCTCGACGCGCAGGCGCAACTGTTCCGCGAGTTCCTCGGCGTGCGGCCCGAGCACGGCCATCCGCAGGCCGACGCCGGTCAGCAGCGGCAGCAGTCCGTCATTGCGGAGCAGGACGATCGACTCCCGAGCGGCCTGCAGGGCCAACTCCTGATGGGCGGCCGGGTCGGCGGTCGGACCGTCGGCGGCCTCCAGCCGCAAGCGAAGCGTCAGCATCCGGCGGGCGGCGAGGGCCAGCCGCGAGTCCGCCACGGCGCCGGCCCGGTGGGCCTCGACCAGCTCCATGCCGGCCCGCCAGGGCCCGAGGAAGCCGTCCACGTCCATCCGCAGCGCCTCGGTCGCCGCACCGCGCGCCGGGGCCGACCTGGCCTCGAACCACACCAGGGTGTCCTCGTCGCTCCAGGTGCGGACGATCTCCCGGATCAGGAAGGTGGCCATCGTCGGCGCGGCGCCGAAACGCTCCGCCGACAGCACCGCGCCGACCGGGCCGCCGAGTTCGAAGCAGGCGCGGAAGACCGTCAGCTGGTGCTCGTGGGTCAGCCGGAGGTTGAACGACTCGCGGGGATTGGTGTCGGCGTTGTCCCCCCACCACAGCACGGGCGCGACCCGCGTCCGGCCCTCGTCCGCCCCGCGCATGCCCAACGCGTGCAGCGCGGCGAGTTTGGCGCACAGCAGGGGGTCCTCGCCGTAGCGCTGGTCGTTGCGGCCCAGCCGCGGATCCTCCAGCGGGACCGGCACGGGTATTTCCCGGACCGGGCCCGCGCCGGCGGCCCGGATTTGGTCGGCGACGGAGGCGCCGACCAGCAGGGCCAACTTCGGATTCCAGCTGCTGCCCAGGCCGAGCGGCGACGGGAAGGCCGTGCCGAGGTCCTCGGTGACCGTGCGCACGGTGAGATCCGTCGGGGGCAGGCCCAACCGTTCGATGGCGGGCTGTAGGTGCCCGAGCAGGGCGATCCGAGCCGCCGGACCCAGCCGGGCCAGCTCGAGATCGACGATTCGAGCACAGTCGGACCGGCCGTCGTGAAGCTCGCGTGCGGATCGCACCGTCACCCCCGCCCCAGTGCCACCACCCCGTTCGGACGGTGACCTTCGATCATGTGGAGCAGCAGTGTTTACGCTGGACGCGACCCGGTCAACATCGCCGTCCATCGAACATGTCGAATTCTCATGTTTTCCCCCGGAAGGCCGAACCCGCAGGTCGTGGGCCGCCGGCGGACGCGGGCCGGGCGCCGCCGCGGTCCCGGACGCACTGTGCGAAATGGACCGTCGAATCTTCGACACCCCGCGTTTTCGGTCGTTTCGTCGAAACTTCGTCGAAGACCCAGGCCGACGCGGCCGGACGCCGGCGGGTCCGGTCCGGCCGGTGAACAGCGGTTCTTGACCGCGGCTCGATCGGCCTGCGACAGTGCAATCGGTTCGACGGAAACTCCCGATCGACCCGCAAGCCTTGCCGTCGAAGGAAGTTCGACGACCGTATCCGCGCAACGTCGCCCGGAAGAAAAGGCAATCCGATGCGTAAAACCCTGCGCTACATCCTGCCCACGGTGGCCGCGCTGGCCACCGTGGTGCTGACCGCGACATCGGCCCAGGCCGCCACCTGGTCCTCGTCCGACAAATGGGGATCCTGGTCCAACGGCGGATACACGATCACCAACGACGTCTGGGGCAGCGGCGCCGGCCCGCAGTCGATCTGGGCCAACTCGTACAGCAACTGGGGAGTCAGCTCCAACCAGCCCAACACCGGCGGCGTGAAGTCCTATCCGCACTCCGGGCGGACCATCGGCCGCCAGCTGAGCAGTCTCGGCAGTGTCACCAGCTCCTTCAACGTCTCGGTGCCGGGCGCCGGCGCCTACGAGACCGCCTATGACATCTGGGCGAACAACAACGCGTACGAGATCATGTTGTGGATGAACAAGACCGGCGCGGTCGGGCCGATCGGCAGCCTGCAGACCACGGTCTCGGTCGGCGGCCACACCTGGGACGTCTACAAGGGATCCAACGGCTCGAACGCGGTGTTCTCCTTCCTGCGCCACGGCAACACCAACGCGGGTTCGGTCGACGTCAAGGCCGTGCTGAACTGGATCAAGTCCAAGGGCTGGTTCGGCGACGTCACGCTGGGCGACGTCCAGTTCGGCTTCGAGATCACCTCGACCGGCACGGCGCGGAGCTTCACGTCCAACAGCTTTTCCGTGTCCTCGTCCTGATCGGGATCCAGCATGAACATCGAGCGGCGTCGCCGAGGTCGCGGGTTTCTCGGACGGGCCATGGCCATCGGGATCGCGGTGCTGTCCCTGGCCGTGGCGCAGTCCTCGGCGGCGGCAGCTGGTCGTCCGTCGACAAGCGCACCCGTGCCGTCCGTCGCCGCGGCGACGCCGCCGATGGGCTGGGCCTCATGGAACACCTACGCCGCGGCGATCAACGCCGACGCGATCAGGACTCAGGTCGACGCGATCGTCGCCGGCGGCCTGAAGTCCGCCGGCTACCAGTACGTCGACATCGACGAGGGCTGGTGGCAGGGCACCCGGGACGCCGCCGGCGACATCACGGTGGACAGCGCTGACTGGCCGGGCGGCATGGGGGCCGTCGTGGACTACATCCACAGCAAGGGGCTCAAGGCCGGCATCTACACCGACGCCGGCCGGGACGGCTGCGGCTACTACTATCCGACCGGGCGCCCGGCGGCGCCCGGCTCGGGCAGCGAGGGCCACTACGGCCAGGACTTCCTCCAGTTCTCGCGGTGGGGATTCGACCTGGTGAAGGTCGACTGGTGCGGCGGCGACCACGAGGGCCTGGACGCGCGGAGCACGTACCAGACGATCAGCGACTCGATCGGCCGGGCCACCGCCAGCACCGGCCGGCCGCTGCTGCTGTCCATCTGCGACTGGGGCCGGCAGGCCCCGTGGAACTGGGCGCCGGGCATGTCCACCCTGTGGCGGGACAGCGACGACCTGATCATCTGGGGACAGAGCCCGTCCATGGACCACGTGCTGGCCAACTTCGACGCCGCCATGCACCCGGACGCGCAGGGCGCCGGCCACTACAACGATCCGGACATGCTCGTCGTCGGCCTGCCGGGGTTCACCGCGGCCCAGAACCGGACGCACATGAGCCTGTGGGCGATCTCCGGGGCTCCGTTGCTGGCCGGCAACAACATCGCCACGATGAGCGCGGACACCCGAGCCGTGCTCGCCAACCGGGAGGTTCTGGCCATCGACCAGGACGCGCTCGGCAGGCAGGGCGTGAAGGTGGCCGAGGACCAGGAGGGCCGCCAGGTCTACAGCAAGGTCCTGGGCGGCTCCGGCCGTCGCGCGGTGGTGGCGCTCAACCGGACCGACAGCGCCGCCGCGATCGACGTTCGCTTCGCGGACCTCGGGCTCGCCGACACCGCCGCCGTCCGCGATGTCTGGGGTGCGACCGACCTCGGCTCGATGACCACCAGCTACCGGGTGACCGTGCCGGCGCACCAGGCGGTGCTGCTGACCGTCGCCGGCGCCGAGAAGCCGGGCGCCGGGACCCGGGTCGCCGCGGTCACGGGCCAGCAGTCCGGCCGCTGCGTCGACATCGACAACCACGCGACGGTCAACGGCACGCAGGCCCAGCTGTGGGACTGCAACGGGCAGGACAACCAGCGCTGGACGCGTACCGCGGGCCAGCAGTTCACCGTGTACGGCGGCACGAAGTGCCTGGACGCGATGAACGCCGGCACGAAGGCCGGCACGCCGGTGGTCATCTGGGACTGCAACGGCCAGCGCAACCAGCAGTGGAGCGTCAACTCCGACGGGACGATCCGCGGCGCGCAGTCGGGGCTGTGCCTCGACGCCAGCCAAGCCGGGACGGCCGACGGGACGAAGCTGATCCTGTGGACCTGCGGCGCCGGCGCCAACCAGCTCTGGCATCTGAACTGAGATCGGCCGGCCGCCGCGGGGTCTCCCGCGGCGGCC